>CACXEU010000056.1 GCA_902766735.1 uncultured Lachnospiraceae bacterium | reverse complement strand
TCCGCAAGGATGCGCAGCTCGCGGAGATGTATTTATGCTGACGCATCCGCTCGCGCGCGAAGTGTCGCAAGCGACACTTTGTTCTTTACACGACGAGGAAAATGCTGAAAGCTTGCTTTTATGCATTTGACGACCGTGATTCAATCCCGAAATAAGTGTAGCGATTTCGTGGAGTGTATTTGAGGAAAGGAGAGCTTATGGAAAAGGATTTGGCGAAGAACGGTACCCGCAACAAACTTCGACTTCGCCCTTATAAATCTGATGATGCAAAGGTAATCACATCTTGGATTCACAGCGAGGAAGACCAAAGAAAGTGGAGTGCTGACCGATATGAAAAGTATCCCATCACTCCGGAGGATATGCAGGAACAGTATCGTTCCGTGTTGAGTGCAGATGATTTCTTCCCAATGACAGCACTGGATGGAGACAAAATCGTAGGTCATCTGATTTTACGTTATCCCGGTGCAGACAAGGACACGATTCGCTTTGGATTTGTTATCGTGGATGATACAATAAGAGGTAAAGGATACGGAAAAGAAATGTTGCAGTTGGCAACGAAGTATGCATTCGAAATTCTGCAGGCGAAAAAGATTACCTTGGGCGTGTTTGAGAACAACCCGGAGGCTTATTATTGCTATAAGGCTGTGGGCTTTGAGGAAAATGAAGAGATACTTTACTTTGAATGCATGGGCGAGCAATGGAAATGTATTGAAATGGAAATAGGGAGGAATTGAAATGAATCATCAGGGAACAAAAAAGTTAGAAACGAAGCGGCTAATTCTTAGAAAGTTTACGCTGGAAGATGCAGAGGAAATGTATAACAACTGGGCATCGGAAGATGAGGTAACCCGTTATTTGCCCTGGCCCACGCATGAGAATCCGGAATTCACGAAAGGATTGCTGGCGGACTGGATTCAGCAATATGAAAAACCTGATTTTTATAACTGGGTCATTGAATTGAAAGAAACAGGCGAGATTGTTGGGAATATTTCCGTTGTTCAAATCAAGGAATATATTTTGTGCGCAGAGATTGGATACTGCATGGGCTCCAAATGGTGGGGCAATGGAATTATGCCGGAAGCCGGAAAGGCGGTAATCAAATATTTGTTTGAGGAAATTGGATTTAACAGAATTCAGGCACAGCATCAAGTAAACAACCAAAAATCAGGGAAAGCAATGCAGAAAATGGGAATGACCTATGAGGGGACCAGAAGGCAAGCCGGATGGAGCAAGCAGGGGATTACAGATATTGTGGAATATGGCATATTAAAGGAGGACTATGATGGAAAATGATATACTTGTCAATTTTTACGAGAATCATTGTAATGAAGAGGAAAGACTTTTAAGCAGACATGGAAATGTGGAATTTGTGACCACGATGAAGTACATCAAGGAATACTTGGGAGATGACAAGAATGCAAAAATTCTGGAATTAGGAGCGGCCACAGGTCGGTACAGCATTGCCCTGGCAGATATGGGATATCAGGTGACCGCTGTGGAACTGGTGGAACATAATCTGAAAGTATTGAAGTCAAAAATCAAACCGGAACATCGCATTGTAGCAGAGCAGGGCAATGCTATGGATTTATCCCGATATGAAGATGCGTCCTTTGACATGACGCTGGTGCTTGGCCCAATGTATCACTTATACAACCTTGAGGATAAGAAAAAGGTTATGGAAGAGGCAGTTCGTGTAACGAAAAAGGGCGGTGTCATTATGGTGGCATACTGCATGAACGAAGCAGTGATGATTCATTATATGTTCGGGGAAAAACTGATTACAGGTTACATGGAAAATGATATGTTTGAAGAGGGGTTCAAATGTAAATCCAAGCCGGAGGAAATAATAGATATTGTTAGAATTGAAGATATCAATCAAGTCAATGAAGGATTCCCGGTAAAAAGAGATAAGATTATCGCTACAGACGGAGCGGCAAGATATTTGAGACATGAGATGCCGGAGTTTACGGAGGAAGAATATCGGTTATTTATCGAGTATCATCTGGCAACCTGTGAACGTTATGAACTGCTTGGGGCATCAGATCATGTACTAGATATATTAAGGAAAGAGTAAGTCTTGAAAGGAGAACACAATTGAACATTGAATTGGTAAAGCTCACCCCAAAATATAAAAAGCAATTCTTTGAAATGATGGACGAATGGTCAAACGCAGGAGAAAAAATTGTACCTTATGCCATTAGAAAGAATGATTATCATAATTTTGAAGAGTACGTAGCAAATTTAGATGTTCTTGAAAATGACAAGGGGATTGTTCCGGATTCAACGTTTTTTTGCTTGGACACGGACAGAGATATTTTTGTGGGGGGAGTTAATATTCGTCATTATTTGAATGAGGAACTTTTATTGAATGGCGGACATATTGGTGACGGAATCAGACCCAGTGAACGAAGAAAAGGGTATGCCACAGCAATGATTGGCCTAGCGTTGAAGGAATGTGAAAAACTGGGAATCGATAGGGTATTAATGATTTGTGATAAAGAAAATATTGGTTCGGCAAAATCCATCATCAATAATGGGGGCGTGCTAGAAAACGAAATCCTTGTAGATGGTGTGGTGGAGCAAAGATATTGGATTAGGACAGGTCTTTCTTAAAGACCTGTTTTTTGATAGACTAAATGCATCAGGAGGAAGAGAAAATGCCGAATATAATAGAAATCACAGATTTTAATGCGCCGGAGCTGGACGTTTATGCCAGACTTTCGGAGAATCAACTTTTAAATCACCACGAACCGGAGAAGGGAATGTTCATTGCGGAAAGTCCTAAGGTGGTGGAGCGGGCACTGGATGCAGGATACGAGCCGGTGTCGGTGTTAGTTGAAAAAAAGCATATTGAAGGAGAGGCGAAAGAGGTCATTCGGAGAGTGGGAGACGTGCCGGTATTTACGGCAGAGTTTGAGGTGCTGACACAGCTTACCGGATTTAAATTGACCAGAGGGGTGCTTTGTGCCATGCGAAGAAAGCCGTTACCCACCATGCAGGAAATCTGCAAGGGGGCAAGAAGAATTGCTGTACTGGAGCGAGTGATGAATCCTACCAATTTAGGAGCAATCTTTCGTTCGGCAGCGGCCCTTAATATGGATGCTGTGCTGTTGACGCCGGAATGCACTAATCCATTGTATCGTAGGGCAATTCGAGTAAGTATGGGAACGGTATTCCAGATTCCATGGACAATTATGGCAGAAGAACAATCACAGTGGCCGGAACCACTGATGGATGAAATTAAGAAAGAAGGATTCAAGACCGTGGCAATGGCTCTTCGGAAAGATACCATTGAAATGGATGATCCAAGATTAAAAGAGGAAGAAAAACTGGCGATTATTCTTGGGACAGAAGGGGATGGACTGATGGAGGAAACCATCGATGGATGTGATTATACCGTAAAAATTCCAATGAGCCATGGAGTGGATTCGCTAAATGTGGCGGCGGCAAGTGCCATTGCTTTCTGGGAGCTTGGAAAGTAGTTTTTACCTGTTACCCGTAAAAAATTACCTGTTACCGAAAAGGTGTTTACATAGAAATTTCATTTCTCTATAATGACAGACATAAGGAGACAGTTATGAAAATTACAGTTGAATTGGATGAAAACTGCATAGAGGAAGAAGTGGTGATTAAGTGCAAGGAACTGAATGATTCGGTGAATCAGATTCAGCGTGCCATCACGGAGATTGCCAGTCAGGAATCAAAGATTACACTGTATCGTGATAAGACGGAATACTATATTCCGATTAAAGATATTCTGTTCTTTGAGTCAGATGGTGATATTATTTGTGCACATACCAAAGAGAAGACATTTATTTCGAAGCATAAACTGTATGAATTGGAACAGATTCTTCCGTGGTACTTCACAAGGATATCCAAGTCGGCGATTTTGAATGTGAAGAAAGTTTATGCAATCACAAAGAATATTACTGCATCCAGCGCTGTAGAATTTTATGGAACCACGAAAATGGTTTATGTTTCCAGAGGTTTTTACAAATCATTGATGAGTAAAATGGAAGACTTGAGAAACTAAAGGAGGAATGACGAAATGAAAAAAAGTGTATTTTGGGGGTTGTCCTGTATTGGAATTGCTGTTTTGATCATTGCCAGTTCTTTGAATCTGTTGCATGGTCTGGGATTCTGGACAATATTTCTGACCATTGTATTTTGTGCCGTACTAATTGACGGAATTATGGATTTTTCCGTAATCAATGTTGTTTTTTCCACGGCGTTCCTATATTTGATATGGGATAAGCCAATGGGATGGCCGGTGATACCGACAGGTAGTCTTTTGATTGCAGCATTGTTTGCAGCCATGGGACTGGAATTATTGTTTAAAAGAATTCGTATCGAAAAATTTAAAAAAAAACATATGAACGATTTTAAACGTCATGTGGAATACTTTGAGAATGACATTAATAAGTTTGGAGAACATATCAAGGGAAACAAGAATCTGAGTGGCACCGTGGAGTATGATGCAGGGGAATATATTTCCTGTAAATCCAGATACGGTGGAATGAAAAAATATATTACTTCTCAGAATTTAAAGAGTGTTTTAGTTGACGTATCTTTTGGAAGTGGAGAAATCTACTTGGATCAGGCCAATGCACCAACCGGTGTGGTGGATATGGAAATTGACTGTTCCTTTGGCTCAGTAAAGATTTATCTTCCAAAGTCATGGTGCTTTGAGAATAATATCGGCAATAAAATGGGATTCACGATTGAGGGAAATCCCGACGGACAAAACTTGGTTACAGTTCGTGCAACCGGAGATTTGAATGCCGGATCTATTAGTGTAAGATATATATAAGAATTGAAGTTTTCAGAAACTTACAAAAAAAGGCGACCCACCATTTGGTGGATCGCTTATTTTTTCACGAGAAAACTATTTCTTTTCAAATACGATTTCTGCACCTTCAAGTTTTAATGTAATCTTGTTATCCTTGATAGTTCCCTTGGCATCGTCTCCATCAATTGTTACAGTAATCTTATCATCCTTTACAGAATATTTTCCGTCTTTACTTTCTGAATCAAACATAAATGTACATTTGTCATCTTTCTTTAATTCAATGTAAGGAATAGACTTTTCATCTGGGAAGATAGTCTTCCATGTGTCGTCACCAACTTTGATTTCCATTCCTTCAGCTTTAACAGATACAGCGTTATACTTTCCTGTGTAATCTTTACCACCACATGCTGTTAAAGAGAGTACCATCATTAATGATAATACTAATGCTAAGATTTTTTTCATTGTAAATCCTCCTTTATTTTTTTATAATACGACTATAACATAGGTATAAAAATTTGGCAAATAAGGTGGAAATGTGACGAATGAGAAAATTTCTATATAGTATGATTATAATGTTAGGTTTTGTATTTCTGTACCATACGGAACCGGCTTCTGTATGGGGTGCTCCTTATGAAAGTGAAGGAGGTTGGGAAGATGAAACAACGGATCCATGGGAGGAAAAGGCAGATTTTAGTAATGCCGCTTTAAGTCAGACAACTTTTTCTTATACGGTATTCAAGCAATGTGCATGGGATTCGACCACAGGAGAATTTGTTGGGGAAATAATAATTCTGAATGCAATCAATCCGGAATACCTTTCAGAGGATGAATACAGTTATTCCGTGGAGCAGGCGGGAATTAAGCTGACAGATTTTTGGATTACTGGTGATGTCATTCATTTTACAGCAGAAGGAATGGGGAGCGCAAAGGTAAACCTAATCATTCAGGGCAAGGCTTTTCCGTTTACAATTCAGGCGAGTCTGATTCAGTTAAAAGGGAATTCCTCTCTTCTCTTAAAGAAAGGGAAAATCAAAAAACTTTCCCTAAGCGGAACCACCGGAAAAGTTAGCTGGAAATCTTCCAACAGTAAAATTGTATCAGTTTCTTCCAGTGGGAAAGTGAAGGCAAAAAAGGAAGGAAATGTTGTGATTACAGCCCACGTCAATGGCGGTAAAATCGGTTGTGTGATTTCTGTAGTGACTGCAAAGCGATACCGCGCCATCAAGGAGGCAATTAAGATTGGAAAAACCTGCAAATACAGTCAGGCGAAAAGAATAAAGAAAGGTTACTACGATTGTAGTGCGGCAGTCTGGAAGGCTTACAAGAAAGCAGGAATGGTTTTCGGAAGCAAGTACTATGCACCAACAGCAGCGGACAACGCGAAATGGTGTGTGAAACATAAGAAGAAAGTAAAAGGAAACGTGGTTACGAATACCTTTAAAATGAAGTATACCGTTGGAAGTTTATTTTATAGTGTTGGGATGACGAAAGGACGATATAAAAAAATTGGTCATGTGGAGATGCTTGCCGGATACGAGTTTTGTGGCTTCGATGAAAACGGAAAAGCATATATATCTCCGGTGTGGGCGATTGGTAATGGATATATAGGAAGTGACGGATTGGTTTGTGATCCATTAAAGTAAAATAATATTTGATTTAAGGGAAGAAAAAGTGTTTTTTCTTTCCTTTTTTAGTTACGGGAAAAGATAAGACCCGTTTATAGGACTACCTTTGTGGATAATAGAAGATAACAGACAGGAAAACAAAAAGATCAGGAGGTAGTCATTATGAAGGGATATAATACACAGTCAGGGTTTATGGGATATGTTGACGGAGAATACATTTTATTTGCCAGCGAGGCAGATTATTATGATTTTTTAGAGGATTAAGATGGATGATTCTTGGCCACGGTAGTGATATAATAGACGAAGATATGTGAACGGAAAAGGAGGCATGTGATGTTATGAAATTACTTCATTTAGGAGATCTTCATATTGGAAAGACCGTAAATGATTTCAGTATGATTCAGGATCAGGAATATATGTTCAATCAGATTCTTAAAATTGCACAGGAAAGATCAGTGGATGGAATTTTGATTGCAGGAGATGTGTATGACCGAACGATTCCCAGTGAGGAAGCAGTCCGGGTGTTTGACGACTTTTTGTGCCGTCTTTCTTCCTTGAAGATCGATGCCTATGTCATTAGTGGCAATCATGATTCTGATGAACGATTACATTTCGGGAGCAGACTGTTTGAACATAGCGGAATTCACATTGCTTCAAAATTTCAGGGCGAAATCTATCAGCACAAGGTGGAGGATGAATTCGGAAAAATAAATATTTTCCTGCTTCCCTTCGTTAAGGCTTCCCAGGTTCGCCATTTCTTTCCGGACAAGGAAATCGAAAACTATGATGATGCGGTGCGAACCGTGGTGGAATCTGCTTCGGTAAATCCGGCGGAAAGAAATATTATTGTGGCGCATCAGTTCGTAGTGGGAAGAAAAGAACTTCCTATGATAGGCGGTTCGGAAAATGCTTCGGTACGGCGACAGGTCGACGGTGGAGATGAACAGACAGTGGGAACTGTGGAGATGGTGTACTCTGATTGTTTTAACCCCTTCGATTATGTTGCGTTAGGGCACATTCATGCACCACAGTGCATTGGAAGGGAAGAAGTCCGTTATTCCGGGTCCATGTTGAAATACTCGAAAAGCGAGGTGCTAAATGAAAAATCTGTGCCGCTGATTACATTGAAGGAAAAGGGAAAGGTGGAAATTGAATTAATTCCGTTGAAACCATTGCGTGATATGCGACATTTGAAAGGAACATTGGAACAATTGCTAAATCCTGAATATATTAAAGATTCAGAGGATTATATTTTTGTGACCTTGACGGATGAAAATCCTGTGCAGGATGCCATGCTGATTTTCAGACAATATTATCCAAATACCATGAAAATTGAATATGATAATGCACATACCAGAAGTATGGGAGAGGTGGAAGTTTCAGAAGTCGTTATGGAAAGACCGTTTCAGGAACTGGCTCAGGACTTTTATCAGATGATGTATGGTGTGGAAATCAGTGAAGCAGAAATGGAACTTTTAAAGAAAGCTGCAAAGGAGGTGGGAATCGATGAAGCCGATTAAATTACGAATGAGTGCGTTTGGACCTTATGCGGGGGTCGTGCCGGAAATTGATTTTGAAGCCTTTGAAGAAAGTGGACTGTTTCTGATTTCCGGAGATACGGGAGCTGGGAAGACCACGATTTTTGATGCCATCTGTTTTGCTTTGTTTGGGGTAACCAGTGGAACGTATCGTGATGCGAAAAATTTGCGTAGTGATTATGCAGCGGCAGATGTGGAAACCTTTGTGGAATTTCTGTTTTCTCACCAGGGACAGAAGTATCGGATTTACAGGCAGCCTACTTATGAACGCCCAAAGAAAAGCGGAACCGGAACTACCACACAGGCAGAAGTGGTTGCCCTTTATGAGGGAAGTGAGGCTCCTTTGGAAGGTACCAAAAAAGTAAATGCCAGAATTCGGGAATTATTGAATATTGATGAAAAACAGTTTAAGCAGATTGCCATGATTGCCCAGGGAGAATTTTGGAAACTGTTAAATGCCACTACAGATGATCGAACGAAAATTCTTCGTACGATTTTCATGACAGAGGACTATAATAAGATCGAGTTTAAATTGAAAGAATATATGGATCAAAGCCATGCCGAGAAAAAGACAATAGAAACGACGCTGAACAATGAACTAGACCGCATTACCGTGAATGAGAAAAGTCTTTTTACAGAAAAACTTTCTGACTTTCAGGAAAAGGCACGGGAGAGTAAAAGTTTCTGGAATATCAAGGAAATTTTGAAGCTTCTTCAGGAGATTCAGAAAGAGGATGAAGAACTTTCTCAGAAGGAACAGGAACAGCTTGCAACGCAGCAGTCAATCCTCGACCGGAAAAAGGGAAAACTGAGTGTTGCGGAAGTGAATAATCAACTGTTGGAACGAGTGGAAACATTAAAAAAGCAAGAAAAGATTCTGTTAGAACAGCAGGAAGACATGAAAACCATGGAAGAAAAACTGGGACGTCAGAAAGTGGCTACCAGAGAGGTGAAGCCGGTTTATTCTGAATGGAAAGGAAAGTGTGGAGAGATTGTTCAGAAGGAGCAGGAACTGTTGGAGCAGAAGAAAAAAACAGAGCAATCTAAAGAGCAGCAGGAAGTTGCAGAGCAGAGAAAACAGTCGGCAGGAAAGCGAAAAGAAGAAGGAGAATCACTTCAGAAAAAAGCGGAACGAATTGAGGAACAGGAACCACAGTACGAACAGCGAGAAACACTGCGAAATAAATTAGCCGGATTTCAGGAGATTGGAAAAGAATTACAGAATAAAAAGGAACAGCTGGAACAGGAAGAAGCAGAACTTCAAAAAAATCGTAGTAACTTGGAAACAGAGATTGCCAAGTTAAAGGATGTGCCGACCATGCTTCAAAAGATTGGTTCTGAAAAGGAAAATCTGGAAAATATTCAGAATGAACTTAAGGAATTGATGGAGAAGGATGTTCCAAAGGTTTCGAACTTAAGAGAGGTGTTGGAACAAAAGCAGCAGGAGTGTCAGAACGCAATAGACACCTATCAGAAGGCGGATGAAGAAAAACGTCAGGCAGAACAATTGCTGGATTATTGCAGGGCAGGGTTGATGGCTCAGAAATTATCCAAAGGCAGTCCGTGTCCGGTGTGTGGTTCCACAGAGCATCCACATCCTGCGGAGTTGTCGGAGGATTCCATTTCGGAAGAAGTGGTTAAGAAGATTTCGGAAGAAGTGGAAGTTTTACGGAGTAGAAAAGATGGGCTGGTAACAGAAGCAGAGACGACAAAGGCATCTCTGGAGTCTGAAGAAAAACATCTGAATCAGAAGTTGGAAAAGATTCAGGGAAACGCTGTGTTTACACAGGTCGAAACGGGAAGTCCCCTAGATGTTTTTGATGAGTATTTGCGTCAGCAGCTTCTTCAAGTGCAGGAGAAGGAAAAGACATTGAAGGATGAGGTGGCACGCCTGGAGAACAGTCAGACGGAATTGGAGAAGAATCATACCGCGCAGCTGGAACTGACGCAGCAGAAAGAAATCAATGGAGGAAAGCTGTTAGAAAATACTTCTCATGTTTCTGCAACTCAGGCATCTCTCCGTGGATTAGAGCAGTTGGAATATGATAGTGTTCAGACTGCCAGAGAAGAAAAAGAAAAAGCGAAAGCGTTGGCAAAAGAAATACGGAAGGAAATCGAAGATGCTGAAGTAGTCTGGCAAGATGCGGTAAATAATTATACTGCATGTAAAACCAAGCTGCAGACATTGTCAGCTTCCCTGCAGCAGGAGAAGGAAAAGGAAGAATTATTGCGGAAGCAATACGAAGAAATCCGAAAAGAAAAGGGGTTTGATTCAGAGGAAAGTTTTCTGGAATATGCGGTGGAGGAATCTGCACTGGAGGAAACAGAACAAATTATTACAAAATATCAATCGGATGTTCAGGTCAATCAGGGACAATTGCAGGATGCAATGGAAAATGCAGCAGGGAAAGAATTGATTAACTTAGAAGAATTACAGGAAACGGTGCGTCGGGAAAGCACCGTGTTGAGTGACCTGCAGCGTGTGATGAATCAGACTCTTGTCCGAATGGAAAAGAATGCAGAAACCAGGCAGAAGATGGAGGCGTTGGAGCAACCATTGATGGACATCACGAAACAGTCGGAGCGTTGTTCCAGATTATATAATCTGGTCAAAGGAAAATTGTACGGAAAACCGAAGATTACTTTGGAACAGTACATTCAGGCTACCGGTTTTGACCGGATTATCCATGCAGCGAATCGAAGACTGATGCCAATGAGTGATAATCAATACGAACTACATCGTCGGGAGAATGCGATGGAAATTAAGGGAAGCACGTTCCTGGATTTGGAAGTATTGGATAACTTTACCGGAAGAAGACGACCGGTAGGAAGTCTTTCCGGTGGGGAAAGTTTTAAAGCGTCTCTAAGTCTGGCGTTAGGCCTTTCGGATACCATTTCCAGCAGCAGGGGCGGAATCCAGATGGATGCATTGTTTATCGATGAAGGTTTTGGAACCTTAGACCGAAAATCCATTGATAACGCCATGGATATTTTGATGCAGCTGTCCGGACAGAAAAAGCTGGTGGGAATCATCAGTCACAGAGAAGAACTGATGGAAAACATTCCGCAGCAGATTCGTGTCAACAAGACGAAAGACGGAAGTGAGATTTCCGTGGAAACAAATCTGTAATCGCAAAAAGATTTCATTGATGGAATTACGATTTCATTATATAATCGAAGAGAATATTATGTATCGGACTAAAGGAGGCTAAGATGGACGTAAAAGCAAAAATTGAAGAAATCGTTAAGAAAATTAAGGCAGATCCGGGACTGGCGAAAAATTTCCAGAGTAATCCGGAAAAAACAATCGAATCTTTGTTAGGTGTTGATATTCCGGACGGAGTATTAGACCAGGTGGTTTCCGGAGTAAAAGCAGCTCTTGTAGGAGATAAGGCTTCAGGAATCGTTGATAAGATTACAGGTATTTTTAAATAAGAACAACAAAAAGTGCCAGGTGATTGTATCCCTTGGCACTTTTATCATAGGAGGAAAAAATGATTACCAATGACATTAAGTATGTAGGCGTAAATGATCATGAGATTGATTTATTTGAGGGACAGTATATTGTTCCAAATGGAATGGCGTATAATTCCTATGTAATTTTAGATGAAAAAATTGCGGTAATGGACAGTGTTGATGAGAAGTTTGGAACAGAATGGTTGGCTAACATCGAGAAAGTGGTTGAGGGAAGAACCCCGGATTACTTAATCGTTCAGCATATGGAACCGGATCACTCTGCCAATATTCGATTGTTCACGGAAAAGTATCCGGAAGCTACGGTGGTTGGAAACATGCAGACTTTCCGTATGATGGACCAGTTTTACCAGGTTGACGAAAACGTAAAAAGACAGATTGTGAAAAACGGAGAGGAACTGAATCTTGGGAAGCATGTTCTTTCTTTTGTTTTTGCACCAATGGTTCATTGGCCGGAGGTTATGATGACTTATGACCAGACGGACAAGGTCTTTTTTTCAGCGGATGCCTTTGGAAAATTCGGAGCTTTGGATGTTCAGGAAGATTGGGCTTGTGAAGCACGCCGTTATTATATTGGAATTGTTGGAAAATACGGTGCCCAGGTGCAGAACCTGTTAAAGCAGGTGGCAGAACTGGATATTCAGGTGATTTGTCCGTTGCATGGGCCGATTCTTTCAGAGAATCTGGAGTACTATCTGGATAAATATCAGATTTGGTCTTCCTATGGCGTGGAATCGGAAGGTGTGCTGATTGCTTACACATCCGTATATGGAAATACAAAGAAGGCTGTGGAACTGTTAGCAAAGAAATTGGAAGAAAAGGGATGCCCGAAGGTTGTAGTAGCGGATCTTGCCCGAGAAGATATGGCAGAATGTGTGGAGGATGGATTCCGTTATGGAAAAATCGTTCTTGCTACGACGACTTATAACGGAGAGATATTCCCGTTCATGAAGACATTCATTGATTGTCTGGTGGAACGAAACTATCAGAATAAAACTATTGGTCTCATTGAAAACGGAACATGGGCCCCGACAGCAAACAAGATTATGTTGGGAATGTTTGAAAAGTGCAAAAACATCGACTTTTTAAATACGTCTGTAACCATCAAGTCAGCGTTAAGTGATGATTCTATGGAAGCAATTGAAAAAATGGCAGAGGAATTGATGGGAAAATAATTGGATTCAGGAGGAATTGATTATGGAGAAAAAACAACTGATTGATAAACTGGTGGAAATGGAATTCGAGGCCTTTGATAAGGCAAGAAATGTTGGTGGAAGGGCAGCGTGCCAAAATGATTGGCCAACCTTTCAAATTATGCGAACCAGTCAGTATTTAACATGGACAGAAGAAATGCTGGAAAGTTTTATCCATGACTTTGAAGTCGCCAATGCAAAGGGCTGGAACCTGATTGCAGAAAAATATGCACGAATGATGGAAACCACGGTGCCTGAGGAGTACAAGCAGATTAAGGATCAATTGCCGGTTCTCAGTGATTGGCAGAAACAGGTCATTGAACAGATTGTAGAAATTCAGGTTGATTGGATGGAAGAATTCTCTAAGGAACATCCAAACATTTCTTCCAGAGCCAGAGTGATTCACACATCAGAAGATCGACCGGATGACACATCCTATGAAACTTACTTAAGGGGAGAACTGGGAACTTATTCGGAAGATACTTTGGCGAAGTATGCAGCGTTTATTGTGGATTTGATTGGAGAAAAGAAGAATCTGGCAGAGATGATTATGAAAAACACCATTGAACTTTATGGCTATTCATCCTTTGAACAGGTGAAAGAATTGGAGTGGGTGTAATGGATAGTGAAAAATTTTTTCGACAATTAGATGAATACTTTGAAAAAAATGAAATCGAGGCAGCCGGAAAATATTTAGAGGAATCGTTAGAAATAGTAAGAAAAGAAGGAAATGTTTCTCTGGAGATTGCTATTTTAAATGAAATGATGGGATACTATCGAAGCACAAATCAGGAAGAAAAAGGGATTCGAAGTGTGGAAGAAGGGGTCTATCTGATTCGGGATAGCGGATTGGAAGGACATCCGGAGGTCGCAAAAATGTGGATTAACATGGGAACGACCCTATGTCATTTTGAGCGTGTGGAAGAGGCAGAAATTTGTTATAAAAATGCTGAAATGTTTTTCGGGGAAAGTGCCTATGGTGCTTTAAATATGGCAGGACTTTATAATAATACCGCTGCAGTTTATGTAAAGACAGGACGGTTCGAGGAAGCGGCCAAGCGTTACGACAAGGCATTAGAAATCCTGGATACCCTTCAGGAAGAGTCTGAATTTTGGGAAGATTTGGCGTTTAATCGAATTGTAACCTGGTTAAATATGATTGTGATGAATCGTGTGAAAATGGAGTCCGAAAATCCCCCGGACAATTCGGAAACTGAGAAAGAAATTCAGAAGAAGGTTTCATTGGTTAAGGAAGCTTTATCGTCTTCGAAATTTCAAAATACTTCATCCTTTCCTTATGCGGTGAAGAAGAGTGTTCATTGTTTTGAAAACCTTGGGGATGAAGAAAACGCTGCCTGGGTAAAGGCATTGGAAAATCAATAAAACAAAACTGTAATTTCGTTGCTTTTATAGCGTGAAAATGCTATTCTATCAGTAACG
This sequence comes from uncultured Lachnospiraceae bacterium, assembly GCA_902766735.1. Taxonomy (GTDB): domain Bacteria; phylum Bacillota; class Clostridia; order Lachnospirales; family Lachnospiraceae; genus Eubacterium_G. The sequence goes on along the minus strand of CACXEU010000056.1, from coordinate 16,811 downwards.
AATCAGAACGAAAAGCAAAAGAATAGGAGGCAGAAATATGGAATTAAAATTTTATGTATGCGAACATTGTGGAAACATTGTAACTAAGGTGGAGGATAAGGGAACACCATTGATGTGTTGTGGAACAGCTATGAAGGAAATTGTTCCGGGAACTGTTGATGCAGCAGTTGAAAAACACGTTCCTGCTTATGAAGTAGCAGATGGTGTTGTGAAGGTCAGCGTAGGTGAAGTAGAGCATCCGATGATGGAAGCACATTATATTCAGTGGATTGCTGTGGCTACTAATCAGGGCTTCCAGATTAAGTACTTAAAACCGGAAGAAGCTCCAAAAGCTGAGTTTGCTTTAGCAGCTGGCGAAGAAGTTGATGCAGTTTATGCATACTGTAACTTACATGGATTGTGGAAAAAATAAAGATATGCACCTTGGGGAAACATTTGAGCGCTCAGGGTGCATATTTTAGTTTGAAAAGTAAGAGGATGTGCACCCTGGAAGAGCGTTTGAGCATTTGGGGTGCATATTTTAGTTTGAAAAGTAAGAAGATGTGCACCTAGGAAAAGGATTTAGACGCTTAGGGTGCAATTGGAAAAATTATTTTGAGGAATTTAAAAAGAACACTCCTGAAAATTAAAGTACTTAAAAGGGAAACATGACTGTGTTACGATAAAAGGGTAGGCGCAAAAATTTTGCAAAAAAAGAGAGAGGAGCAAACAATGAAAGAAAGGGTTTGGAACAAAACACTTGCCATTGTGATGGCGATGGTGATGGTAATCGGAAGTGCGACTGTTGCATTACCAAATGGGAGTACGGTAAATGCAGCAACAACAGTAATCACATCCATGGATTACTATGATGGGGCAAATGGCCCTACGTTGACAAAGACCGGTGTGGCACCGGTAAGTTTTGGGATTGTAATGCCGAAGTTTAATGGGGTAAGTTACCAGCAGGTTTCACTGACCGATGTGGAAAAAGATCTACAGCTTTATGTGAAACAGACGAATGGAACCAGAGGAGAATGGAAGACCATTGAATCGGTGAAGTATTTCGTTTTTAATGACACCTGGGGATGGGAGTATCAGCAGTGGACGAAAGATGTAGGCGGTTGGATTCTTTGGATGAAACTGGAAGAAACTACACAGCTGCGTTTCCATGGAAAGACCAATGGTGTGGATTTAGACTATACCTTCACGCTAAATGAGTTGCCAAAAACAGAATTAACAAGCATCTCTACCAGAGAAGGAAGCATTATGGCGGATGCCACCGGAGGTTCTGCGACCCATTGGGGCGAGTGGACTTTTAATGGTGGTGGCGTCGTGTATGATCAGGTGAAAGATGACATTACGATTAAGGTAGATAATGGAGACGGAAAAGGATTTGTGAACTTGATGGGCAATGCGTCTTCCGGGTTTATCTGGGATACTAATTTTGGAATATATACGGATGGAACCGGTGGACTTTGGTTCCAGGGAATCGATCATTCCTTTACCATCCGTTTGCAGAAAAAGTCGGATCCATCTATTTATACGGATGCAGTGGTAACCTATAATGCACCGGTGAGAAATAACTATTTGTTAAGTCCTTATGATGGAAAGGTGCAGTATGATGCGAAAGAATCTACCACCGGAGCAGTGGGATTTCCACTGCCGAAAATTGGTGGGACTGAGGTTCGCAAGTCAGATTTAGATATGTTTTCCTATGAAGTTTATGCTGGGGGAACGTATCAAAATGGTCAATGGACCGGGGGGACCTGGACAATTTTAAATGATATTGCTGCCAGTGGATTTATTTATCAGGGAAATGGATTTAACCAATATTCAAATAGTCAGCAATGGGGTTACTTTATTGACCATGTTTATGGCCTCTGGTTCCAACCGGTAAGAAAGGACACTTACTTCAGAGTTGGTTATCCAAAGAATGGTCAAAAAGGTGGAGCCACAGAGGACAATTATGTGTACTATACAATTTTAGGAAATTCCAATGTGCCGAGTCAGACAACGGAAGATATGAAAGATATTTCGGTGGATGATCAGATAAATTCTTCCGGATTTACACCGGAAGGATGGAAGATGATTTGGAACGATGAGTTTAGTGGCTCAACATTGGACACCGGCAAATGGAATGTTGTTGAAGGATATTTATTAGAGGAAGATGACATTGCCACCGCCGGATGGGGAAATCAGGAACTGGAATATTATTCCAAGGATAACGTATCGGTTGGCGATGGAGCCTTGAAGATTCATATGCAAAAACAAAAGAAGACTTTCTATGAAAAAGGAAGTCAGACAAAATCAGCAACAGCCAGTTATTCCTCAGGAAAATTGACTACACAGAATAATTTCTCCGTAAAGTATGGAAGAGTCGATGTACGAGCAAAACTTCCGGCAGGAGAAGGAATCTGGCCGGCAATGTGGATGTTGCCAAACGACAACTTGTATGGTGGCTGGGCATATTCCGGAGAAATTGATATTGCAGAAGGAAGAGGGCGAGTACCGAATAAGATTTTTGGGGCAATGCATTATGGCGCTGCCTGGCCGAACAACATTAATAGCAGTGATTTGTTGGATTTGGTAGAAGACGGAAATAAGAAAACAGATACTACGGATTGGCATGTGTACAGTGTGATTTGGGAAGAAAATGACATCAAGATTTATTGTGACGGAAAATGTTTCTTCAAGTGCACCAACAATGAATGGTATTCTGGTTCTGACCGAGGCAACAAGAACGCACCATTTGATCAGAGATTCTTCATTATTCTGAATCTTGCCTGTGGAGGAAGTTTTGACAGTTTCCATGCACCGGGAAATGATTTTACAGGAGCAGACATGCAGGTGGATTATGTTCGTGTATATCAGCGAATGGTATCTGCAAATGCGGAAGAAAAGCCGGATACCAATCCAAAGTTTAAAACCAATGGTGTGGATGATAACCTTTTTGGTGATTATCAGTTAAAAACAACTCAGAGTCAGGGAGAACAGACTACTACACCTGTAATTGTAACAACGGAGGTACAGACTGGTGAAGAAAAGATAACGAACAAGAAACCGCCGGTTACAAAGAGTGTGGAGGAGCAGGTAAAAGAATTCCAGAAGAAGTGTGGCGTGGCGAAAGTAAAGAAGGCGTTTAAGAAAAAGAAGTCTGCTAAGAAGATAAAGGTTATTTTGAAGAAAAAAGTGACGGCAGCAGATGGTCTTATCGTTCGCTTCTATCGAAAGAAAAAAGATGCGCGAAAGAATCGCAAATGCGTGAAAGAATTTACAGTAAAGAAAAATGTGAAATCCTTCACGGTGAAAAATAAGAAATTGAAAGCAAAGACATTATTTGTGAGAGTACGTGGATATAAAGTAATCCAAGGAAAGATGTATTTTGCAAAGAAGTGGTCCGTTACGAAAAAGGTAAAAAATCAATGATTATGAAATGGCCTCTCAGCATATACTAATGCTGGGAGGTGATTTTTTTGAATCGAGTTAATTGGAAAAAGTTAGCGGTGTGCGTTGGAATTCCTTTGTTGGTGGGAGCAGTATCCTCTTTACTTACTAAGGGAGAAATGGAAAGTTTCAGTAAGTTGAATCAGCCTGCATTGTCTCCGCCGGGCTGGTTGTTTCCGGTAGTGTGGACCATTCTTTATGTGCTGATGGGGGTAGCGTCCTATTTGGTGGATGTGTCTGGTGCCCAAGAGGACGTAAAAGGAAGATCATTGCTTTTGTATGGCGTGCAGTTGTTCTTTAATTTTTGGTGGTCATTATTTTTCTTTAAATGGCATTTCTTCCTGTTTTCATTTTTGTGGCTACTGGGATTGTGGTTTTTGATTTTACTCAATATCAAAAGTTTTTTAAGAATATCAAAAATAGCAGGAAGGCTATTGATTCCTTACCTTTTATGGGTAACTTTTGCGGCATATTTGAATTGGGGGATTTTTCTTTTAAATTAATTGTTGACAGATGGCATAGGAATGATATAATTAATTCAAACATATGAACATTTATTCATGTGTTTGAATTAATGAAACAATGGAGGTTATTCTCATGAAAAAAACATATAAAATTGAAGTAGATTGTGCAAACTGTGCCAATAAAATGGAAGAGGTTACGAAAAAGACAGAAGGTGTCAAGGACGCTGTGGTCAATTTCATGACGTTGAAGATGAAGGTGGAATTCGAAGAAGGTGCCAGTCCGGAATCCGTTATGGAAGAAGTGTTGAAAAACTGTAAGAAAATCGAAGACGATATCGAAGTGTTCATCTAGGAACGGTAAGAGGAATTCTTTTCTGAGTTTCAAAAGGAGGAATGCAGATGAATAAAAAACAAAAAAGGATGCTGTATCGAATCCTGATTTCCATCGTTCTTCTGATTGGAGTCACGGTAGGAACTCATCTGGTGGAGATTCCGGAAAAATACGAAAGATTAATTCTATTTATTTGTTATTTGATTCCATATCTGGTAATCGGATACGATATCCTAAAAAAAGCGGGGAAGGGTATTATTAACAGACAGGTTTTTGATGAAAATTTTTTGATGGCGGTTGCTACCATTGGTGCTTTTGCTTTGGGCGAATATTTAGAGGCTGTGGCAGTAATGTTGTTTTACCAGATTGGAGAATTGTTTCAAAGTTACGCAGTAGGAAAAAGCCGAAAAAATATCAGTGCCTTAATGGATATCCGACCGGACTACGCCAATGTGGAAAACGATGGTCAGGTAGAGCAGGTGGATCCGGATGAGGTAGAAATCGGGACTGTGATTTTGATTCGACCTGGTGAAAAGATTCCGTTGGATGGAATCGTTGTGGAAGGAAACAGCAGTATTAACACTGTGGCTTTGACGGGAGAAAGTGTTCCGAGAATGGTGGAAGAAGGACAGGAAGTTCTTAGTGGCTGTATTAATTTAAGCGGAGTTTTACGTGTGAAAACCACGAAAGAATTCGAGGAATCCACGGTTTCAAAAATATTGGATTTAGTGGAAAATGCCAGCTCCAGAAAGGCAAAGTCAGAGCAGTTCATTTCGAAATTTGCCAGAATCTATACGCCGGTGGTATGTTATCTTGCATTGGCGCTGGCTGTGCTGCCACCATTGATACTTTTGTTCATGGGGCAGGAACCTCAGGTTGGAACATGGATTTATCGCGCATTGACATTCCTGGTTATCAGTTGTCCGTGTGCTTTGGTCATCAGTATTCCGCTAAGTTTCTTTGCTGGAATCGGCGGTGCAGGTCATGCGGGAATCCTGATTAAAGGTTCAAACTATCTGGAAACTTTTGCCAAGACGAAATATATTGTATTTGATAAAACAGGAACATTGACAGAAGGTGTCTTTGAAGTGACAAAGATTTGCCCGGAACGTCTGTCGGAAAATCAGTTGCTGGAATATGCAGCCTATGCGGAAAATCATTCCAGTCATCCCATTAGTAAAAGCTTGCGTCAGGCATATGGGAAAGAAATTGATGGTTCCCGGTTAAGCAATGTGGAGGAAATTTCCGGAAACGGTGTTGTGGCATTGGTTGACGGACAGGAAATCGCTGTGGGAAACCGGAAACTGATGGAGAAGAAAAACATTCCCTTTGTAACAGTAGAGGTGCCGGGCACCTTGGTGTATGTGGCAGTTAATGGAACTTATGAAGGATATATTGTAATTTCCGATGTGATAAAATCTGAAGCGAAGCAGGCGATTGCAAAACTAAAAAAAGCGGGAATTGTTCAGACGATAATGTTAACCGGAGATATTAAAAATGTTGCAGATTCCGTAGCAAAGGAACTGGGAATTGATGAGGTTCACAGTGAACTACTTCCAGAGGATAAGGTTCATATTCTGGAAGAAAAACTGGAGAGTGGCTCAGGAACCCTGGCCTTTGTAGGAGATGGGTTAAATGATGCACCGGTGCTTTCCAGAGCGGATATTGGAATCGCCATGGGGGCAATGGGAAGTGATGCAGCCATTGAAGCAGCGGATGTAGTGCTGATGGATGATAATCCAATGAAAATCAGCCTTGCCATTGGCATTGCGAAAAAATGTATTCGTATTGTCTACGAAAATATTTACTTTGCCATTGGTGTGAAGGTGCTTTGTTTAATTCTTGGTGCTCTTGGAATTGCTAATATGTGGGTTGCAATTTTCGCTGATGTGGGAGTGATGGTCATTGCAGTACTGAATGCAATTCGTGCATTGATGATTCCAAAACAATGAAATGGAGGTCTGAAAGATGAGTGATACATATAAAGCAGAGTGTTGTGATGGAGTAGAGATTCATGAGGATTTAATAGAAATTGTAAATAATACCATGCCGGAGGAAACGGAACTATACGATCTGGCGGAGCTATTTAAGATATTTGGAGATTCTACCAGAATTCGAATCCTATTTGTGCTGTTTGAGGCCGAAGTTTGTGTATGTGATCTGGCAAAGGTTTTGAATATGACACAGTCAGCGATTTCCCATCAGCTCAGGATTTTGAAACAAAACAAACTGGTAAAGAGCAGAAGGGAAGGAAAGTCTATTTTTTATTCTCTTTCCGATGAGCATGTGCGTATGATTATTTCCATGGGTCGGGAGCATATTGAAGAAGGTTAAAAGAAAAGGATATGACTGTAATGTCATATCCTTTCGTTATTAATAAGAAGGACGGAATTCTGTAATTCCTAAAAAAATTCGTCCCATATCCTTGTCTTTTCCAATGAGAACTTCACAATATTGATAAGCGTATTTGTCATAATCATCATAAATAATCTTTATGGTATATTCTGTCATGCTTTCCAGATGATAAAAGTCATCATTATAATCTTCTAATAATTTCTTAGGGATTTCATTAGAATCAATAATTTCATAATCAAAATGCTGGTCGCTTAAAAGATAACTTTCTTTCATGTATTCTGTATAAAAATCAGCAACTTCGTCATCGTCTTTATAATCTTTTCCGGAAAATTCCATGTCATTTTTTATCTGGTCCTCATCCAACAAGTCTGCATAAGCTTCTCCGTCCATCTTTTGATAAGCCTTCAGAACTTTTTTAATCGTGCGTTTGTCGTTTTTACTGAAGGCGACGCATAGAACGATTAGTGCAATGATAATGCAAAGTGCAGCAATAATTGGAATGATTGGTAAGGACTTTTTCTTTGGAGCTTCTACTGATGGAATGGAACGAAAGTCCTCATAAAATTCATTGTTCGTTTCTGCTTCGTCGAAGATGTCGAAATCTTCTGAAGTATCGTAAGGAGTTTCAGATTCCTTCGAGTCTAATGCATCACTTTCTTCTAAGATTTTATCTAATAATTCTTCCTGCTCTTTCTGAGAAATATCATCAGGAAGATCCTCTTTTGGGTTAGAGTTCATAGCCGGTCTCCTTTGGTAAATATTGATTTCTTTGCGCAAAGCAACGCTTTTAAACAAAAGAAATATTTTCACTTAATTAGTATTTTATCAAAGAATGTTTTTTATAACAAGAATGAATCGGCAAGGTGTAGGATAAGTTTGACAAATGAATAAAATAGTAGAAAATGTTGAAAAAGATAGTATAATAGAAGTAGTAATTTTTTGGAAAGGAGACATATTATGAAGAATTTTTTTAATGAATTTAAAAAATTCATTGCACAAGGAAATGTAATGGACATGGCTGTTGGTATTATCATTGGTTCTGCTTTTACTGCGATTGTAACATCGTTGGTGGAAGATATTTTAACACCATTGATCACCATGGCAACAAAGGATTTGAAGTTTAAGGAATTAGAGTTTAAGGGATTAATGTACGGAAACTTCATTAATGCAGTGATTACATTTATTCTTACTGCATTTGTTCTGTTCTTAATTGTTAAGGCAATGAACAAGTTCAAGAAGGAAGAACCGAAGGCAGATCCAACGACAAAAACTTGTCCGTTCTGTAAATCAGAAATTGATAAAGATGCTACAAAGTGTCCACATTGTACATCTGATTTATAAAAAATATTATGACAGCACCCGGAAGTCGGGTGTTGTTTTCTTTTTTTAAGGGATGCATCTTGAAAGAAACGAACAATTCGTTTATAATTAATACGTTTATGCGTGTTTTTTTAGAAATACGTAAATATTTTGAATAACGGAGTACAAAAGTTATGAGTGAAAATGTGAACACACAAAAGGGCTGGAGAGCCAACAAGTGGATTCGTGCAGCAATTCCTGCATTGTTATTACACTTTAGTATCGGAACAGTTTATTGCTGGTCATTATTCAGTGAAGCAATCTCAAAGGACATCGGTTGGGATAAGCCGGCTGTAGAATGGGCATTTAGTTTCGCAATTTTCTTCCTTGGTATGTCAGCAGCATTCCTTGGTGGTGTTGTAGAAAAGAATATTCATTTATCATCCTTGATTGCAACAATCTGTTTTGCATCAGGTATGGCTGGAACAGGTTTCTTTATTTATTATGGTACACACCATACACATTCTGTTCTCGCATTAATCGGTATCTATGTATGTTATGGTTTCATCATGGGTGTTGGTCTTGGAACAGGTTATTTATCACCGGTTAAGACATTAATGCTTTGGTTCGAAGACCGTAAAGGTTTAGCAACAGGTCTTGCCGTTGCAGGATTCGGTGGCGCAAAAGCGATTGCCAGTCCAATCATGGAATGGTTACAGCCAAAGTTTGGTACAAGCAAAATGTTCTACATTCTTGCAGTTGTATACTTTATTATGATGTTCATTGGACATTTACTTCTTAAGAAGCCTGAAGGTTGGGTTGAACCGGCTAAGAAGGATAAGAGCGAAGGTATCATTGCTACAATCAAGACAAAGGGTTGGGCAAACTACATTGGTATCTGGGTGATGTTCTACATCAACATTACTTGTGGTCTTGCATTAATTTCACAGGAAAAGATGATTGTTAAATGTATTGGTCTTGCAGCATTTGCTGGTATCATCTCTACATTCTCAGCAATCTTCAATGCAGGTGGACGTTTAGGTTTCTCTGCATGGGCTGATAGCTTAAAAGATAGAAACACAATTTACAAGTTAATCTTTATTCTTTCCATTGCCTTAACAGCACTTGTTATGGTAACAAACGGAATCAAGAACGCAGCAAATCCAGCAGAAGGATTCACAGCTATTAATGTTCAGAATGCAGTACTTGTTGTATTGGTTTTAGCACTGATCTTTATGGTAAATGCCGGATACGGTGGAGGATTCTCAAATGTTCCTACATTATTATCTGACCACTACGGAATGGGTAACATCAGTGCAATTCACGGAATTACACTTTCAGCATGGGCGTTCGCTGGTCTCTCAGGAAACCAGATGGCTACATGGATTGTAGGTAAGTTCGGTAAGCCTGTAACAGGAACACTTCACGGAGAAGAAGTAATCGTTAACCCAACAGGTTATCAGTATGTACTTTACGCAACAATCGCGTTATACATTGTTGCACTTTGCATGTCATTATTCTTAGTTAAGAAGAGCGACAAAGCTATTGCTGCAAAAGAAGCAAAATAAAAAATATGATTAGATACCCCTTCATTTCTTATGAAATGGAGGGGGTTTTTTTTTAAAGGATAGGGAAATAAGAGTAGAATCCCCTATACATATAAAGGGAAAAAACAGGCTGAGGTTGCAGAGAAAGTCAATGTCATAATTTGTTCACAAAAATATAACAGAAAATTATTAGCACTCACTATTGACGAGTGCTAATAAAAGTGTTATAACATAATCAAGCAAAGGGAAAACATAGGATTCCCAAAGCTGCATATAATAAAAAACGACGCAAAGCCGTTAAAATAAAGGAGGTAGTGATTATGTTAACACCTAGTATTTTTGGAAGAGGATTTTTTGATGACTTTAATGATTTTTGGGCAGTGGAGCCAGCGTATAAGCACCATATGCCGGACTTTAAGAAAATGAGCACCGATGTAAAAGAAGTCGAAAAGGGATATGAAATCGATATGGAACTTCCGGGATTTAAGAAGGAAGAAGTTACAGCAGAGTTGAAGGATGGTTATCTTACCATTTCTGCCGAGCATAAAACAGAAAATAATGGAGAGAAAAAAGAAGGAAAATATATCCGCCAGGAGCGGTATTATGGAAAATATCAGAGAAGCTTCTTTGTGGGCGACCAAGTGAAACAGGAAGATGTGACGGCAAAGTTTGAAGACGGAATATTGAAACTGTTTGTTCCGAAAAAAGAAGCAAAGCCTCAGGTAGAGGAAAAGAAGTATATTACAATTGAATAAGAAACATTATCGGTACCCGCAAAACAAATATTGTTTCTAGAAACAGAAGTCTCCTTAACGTAAAGGAGGCTTCTTTCTTTTCATATAGTGTGGAAAATGATATAATTGTAGGAAATATGGGCAATGTAAAAGAATTTTTACATAGAAAATAAGCCGATGTAAAAGACCTTTGATTGAACTGGGGACTTTCGCGGAATATAATTTGAAAAAAGGGGAGAGGTTGATGGAACTTGGAAACAAACTGAAAAATGCGAGAATGTCTGCTTCGTATACACAGGAACAGGCAGCAGAACTATTAGGAGTCAGCAGACAAACGATATCAAATTGGGAAAATGATAAGACTTATCCGGATATTGTTAGTGTGATAAAAATGAGTGATGCCTACGACATTAGTCTCGACCTGCTATTGAAGGAGGAACAAAAAATGTCAAATTATGTTACGTATCTAGAGGAAAGTACCAATGTAGTAAAGAGCAAGAAGAGATTGCTGAAATTAATTGAGATGGGAATTTATCTTGCAGTATGGTCTCTTGCGATGTTAATGTTTTGGTTTGCGACACAACCGGATGATGCCATGGGATATTCACTACTGGTATTTTATCTGGTGTTGCCAGTAACTACCTTAAATGTTTCACTATTTATCGGGCTTGATTCCGGGTGGGGAAAAGGAAAATGGCTGATGCCGTTGTTCTTTGGTGTCATGTATATGTTGGCGGAATATGGAACCTTTAGTCTTGCCAATATGAGAGCCTTTGACAAATTTAATGTGCCGGAGTTTGGAATGATTATTCCGGGAGTCGTTATTTCACTGATTGGTATGGGAATTGGTTCGGCGATAGGCTATTTTAGTGGAAGAAAAGTTGAAAATAATATTAGAAAATAAAAAAGGATACTTAATTTCCTGGTCAAAAAAGCAGCAGGTATTGCTGCTTTTTTGTATAAGTAAATAAATAGATGGAAGTAAAAGATGTTTTTTAACAATCCCCCTTGTTTCTTGCCCACCATTTCGGCATTTCGCATTATGGTCCGTGCGTTAGTCTCTTTCTTCTCGCGAAAATGCACCCCCCGTTTCAGTATTTCGCATTTTGGTCCGTGCACCAATCTTTTCCAGACTCAAAAAATGCACCCCCCGTTTCGGCATTTCGCATTTTGGTCCGTGCACCAATCTTTTCCAGACTCAAAAAATGCACCCACCATTTCGGTGTTTTGCATTTTGGCCCGTGCACCAATCTTTTCCAGGCTCAAAAAATGCACCCACCATTTCGGCATTTCGTACTATGGTCCGTGTACCCATCTTTTCCGAGCACTAAAAACACACCCACCAAGTTTGATTTCGTGATTTCCGTGGGTAGCACTTTACTCAAAACATAATCGCTGAAACCACTATGCTTGCTTCGGGCTTGTATCATTGTCGCAAAATGCATGAAAGTAAGCTTCTGATACTTCCTAGAACGGTAAAAAAACAGCAGGTACTCATAATCGAGTATCTGCTGTTTACTTTTAAAAATTCTTAGTGATGGAACAATCTTAATCCTGTAAAGCTCATTACCATACCGTGCTTGTTACAAGCATCGATAACGTCCTGATCTCTGATGGATCCACCTGGCTGAGCAACATATTTTACACCGCTCTTAGCAGCTCTTTCAATGTTGTCGCTGAATGGGAAGAATGCATCAGAACCAAGAGTGATTCCTTCAGCCTGAGCAAGCCAAGCCTTTTTTTCTTCCTTTGTGAATACTGCCGGCTTTTCTGTGAAAACTCTTTCCCATTCGCCGTCAGCTAAAACGTCCATATAGTCTTCGCCGATGTAAAGGTCAATTGCGTTGTCTCTTTCAGCTCTCTTGATGTCATCTCTGAATGGAAGATTTAATACCTGTGGAGACTGACGAAGTAACCAGTTGTCAGCCTTCTGTCCTGCAAGACGAACACAGTGGATACGGGACTGCTGTCCAGCACCTACACCGATTGCCTGTCCGTTCTTAACGAAACATACAGAGTTTGACTGTGTATATTTTAATGTAATCATAGAGATTGCCATATCAATCTTAGCCTGTTCAGAAAGTTCCTTATTTTCTGTAACAACGTTTGCGAAGAATTCATCGTCGATGTTTAATGCGTTACGTCCCTGTTCGAAAGAAATACCGAAAACTTCTTTTGTTTCTAATTCTTCCGGTTCGTAATTAGGGTCAATCTGGATGATTGCATAAGTTCCTTTCTTTTTGCCCTTTAATAATTCAAGAGCTTCCGGTTCGTAACCCGGTGCAATGATTCCGTCAGAGAATTCTCTCTTAATAACTTCAGCAGTAGAAACGTCACATACATCAGAGAGGGCGATGAAGTCACCGTATGAAGACATTCTGTCAGCACCTCTTGCTCTGGAATATGCACAAGCAAGTGGAGATAATTCTCCAAGATCGTCTACCCAGTAAATCTTTGCTTCTGTTTCACTTAATGGAAGACCAACAGCAGCACCGGCTGGTGAAACGTGCTTGAAGGATGTTGCAGCAGGAAGACCTGTTGCTTTCTTTAATTCACGAACTAACTGCCATCCGTTGAATGCATCAAGGAAGTTGATGTATCCAGGTTTTCCGTTTAATACTTCGATTGGAAGTTCGCCATTCTTCATGTAAATACGAGATGGCTTCTGATTTGGGTTACAACCATATTTTAATTCTAATTCTTTCATTGAAAATCTCCTTTTACTGATTCTTATTAACAATCTTTGTTTCGTATTTTCCTGTTTCGATGTCAATGTAACGAACAAAGAGAGAAACCTTGTTATCTTCGTTTAAACTGTTCCAAACTAAGTCTGTGAACTCATTGATGTCGTCCAATACAGAAACGAGTTTTGGTTCACCTTCAAAACTTGGAAGCGGATTTCCGTCGTGCATATATGTGTGAATGAAGTGTGCTTCACCATTTACCGGTTTATCATATGAGAATGTGTATCTGTTGCAGCAAGACGGATCGCCATTGTTGCTCTTTAAGATAGACATGCTGTAGTTATATGCACCATCAGCTACATTCATGATACCTGAAATTCTAGGGGTGTAGTTTGGACCGTCCGGCTCAAATTCACGAGTGCGAAGAGACTGTTCAAAAGTTTGTCCTTCTTTCATTAAATCGTAAATGGTATCAGTCTGGTCACCGTTTGTTACGATGGTGTCGTTTCCAAGAACGCGAACCGGTGCATAAATGATTAAGCTTGGATCAACTAATTTGGAAGGATCAAAAGCTTCTGTGCGAATGCCTTCTCCTTCTGTTACAAAAACACGGTTTCTACTGTTTTCGCTTCTTCCCATAATGAAGTAAGCAGTAACAGCGTACTTTCCATTTGGCGATTTCCCGATGACAATTCCACGTCCCGGATATGAATTTTCTTTCAATTCATTTTCAAGTGACAACATCTTCATAATAGAACCTCCTAAAAATCAATAAAATAAGCCGCCTGAGAAGCCCCCATTTGGCTGCCCAGGCGGTCGACGTTCTTACCTTCGTGCTCCCTGTGGTTTCTTCCACTAATCCGCCAGTCACACGAGTCATACAATTAGGATAAACGATTTTTAAATTCTTTTCAATGTCTTTTTTGTCAAAAATAGTCAAGTTTTTTATGAGAATACTAGGCATAATACCCGAAAAATAAGGAATATATATGGAAAGGGTGCAAAAAAGAAAAATTAGTGTTATAATGCTTTTTGTTGTAGTATGCGATAGTATGCGTTACAGAGAAGAAAGGGGAACTATGGAAAGAATTTTTAAAATACTTCCTAAGTATGCTATTTTACCCATAATTGTATCTTTGTCATTTAATATGTTTGCATATTTTGGAACAAGACCAATTACAAACAAATTACATCACTATGACTTGAGTATTCCACTGGATCATCAATTACCGATGATTCCGTTTTTTATGATACCCTATCTATTAGCGTTTGCCACATGGATTGTTGGATTTGTTATAATATGTAGGGAAAATAGACAGTTATGCTATATGGTTATGACTGCAGAGCAGATTGCGAAATTATTCTGCGTGACATTCTTCTTGCTAATGCCAACAGAAATGGCAAGACCGGAAGTTGTGGGAGATGGCTTGAGTGTATGGCTGACCAATTTTGTTTATGCCATGGATGAACCAAATAATTTATTCCCATCCATTCACTGCCTTTTGAGCTGGCTTGTATTCCGAGGAGCCATGAGATGTAAGAAGGTAGGAAATGGTTACAGAACTTTTATGTTTTTATATGCAATCTTAATTTTTGTTACAGTATTATTAACGAAGCAACATCTCTTTGTAGATATTCTTGCGGGAATTGCCGTTGTGGAAATTGGATTGTATGTGTCAAGAAACTTTAAGGTTTACCGGGTTTACTACTTGATTGAGCGATTGTATCGAAGAACCTGGTTGGAACCGCGAACCAACATTGCGGACAGCACAGAACGGTAATGTTAGTGGATGAATGAGTAACTGGGAAAAAATTTAGAAGAGAGCATATTATGAAGGGTGCAAAAAAGAAACTAATTTGGTCGATTGTGTTTATCCTTCTTGTAATTGTCACCATCTGGACGATGACGAAACAGAGTGGTTCTTTTACAATTGAGGGATTCATCGCCTTTGCAAAAAAAATAAAATGGTACTGGATGCTTCTGGCACTTTTGGCAATGTTTGGTTTTGCTTTTTTTGAAGGAATGGCAATTCGAACCTTGGCGAAGATGTTTGGCTATGAGAGAAGTGTGGGAAGAAATGTGGTTTATGCATCAGCGGATGTATATTTTTCAGCAATTACGCCTTCCGCATCCGGTGGACAGCCGGCATCAGCCTTGTTTATGATTGGGGACGGAATTCCAGCGACGGTAACGACCATTGTGCTGTTGATTAATCTGACATTGTATGCACTGTCTATTATTGCAGTGGCATTAATCTGTTTAATTTTCGGGTTTACACAGTTGCAGCAGTTTGATCATTTTTCCGTGACATTGATTATTTTTGGAATTGTATTACAGGTTGTATTGGTGATTGTCTTCCTGTTATTGGTATATAAAGAGAAAATTATTATGAAAATAGCAGATTTTGCGATTCGCATTTTAAGCCGTTTTCATATGGTGAAAAGAGGACATGCCTGGAGACTTCGTATTGTGAGAGCGGAGGCACAGTATAAGCAATGTGCGCAGGCAATTCTCCAGAATAAACGTTATGTGTTCAAAGCATTTATTTACAATTTCCTGCAAAGAGCTTCTATGATGATGGTATCGGTGTTTGTATTTGCCGGTTACTATGGAAGACTTCCGGAATTGGGAAAAGTGTTCATTACACAGGGATATGTGGTAATTGGTTCGAATACGGTGCCAATCCCGGGTGCGGTCGGCGTGGCAGATTATCTGTTTATGGATGGCTTTGGGGATATGGTAAAGGAAGCAACGAATTTCGAACTACTTAGTCGAGGAATTGCCTTTTATGGTGGCGTTCTCGTGTGTGGAGCCATTACGTTAGTTGCTTATGTAGCAAAAGGGTTAAAAGAAATGAGGCAAAAGAAAAATGAAGAATAAATGGATTGGAATTTGGGATTACACAGTAGTATTGACATATTGTTCACTGATGACAGCAGTTGTGGGAATCATTGTATCCTTGAGCGGGAATGGTCATCCGTATATCGGAGCATTGCTGTTACTTTTATGTGGATTTTTTGATACCTTTGACGGAAAGGTGGCTCGTTCAAAAAAGAACAGAACCGAAATGGAAAAACAGTTTGGAATTCAGATTGATTCTTTAGCTGATTTGGTAGCCTTTGGTGTATTTCCGGTTTGTATCGGATTCGCGTTATATCGTCGAGATTTGTTTGATATCCAGGAAATCGGATTAAGAAGTCGTTTGGCAGGTGTGCCAATGTGGATTCTCGTGGTATTGAGTGCATGTTTTGTTCTTTGTGCACTGGTGCGTTTAGCTTACTTTAACGTAACCGTCGAAGAAACACAGGGCTCCGGTGTGGAAGAAAAAATTTATTGGGGACTTCCTGTAACGGTTACTTCTCTGGTATTTCCATCATATCTGTTAGTGAGACATATGTTCTATATCAACTACATCAATATTTCATGGATATACTTTGTGCTGCTGATTTTAGTAGCAATCTTATTTATTCGTAAGTTTAAATTAAAGAAACCAGATAATACAATGATTTACATCGGCATTCTGATTGGAGCAATTGAGTTTATTGCAGTTGTAATTGCCTGGGTCGTAGGTCGTTCGTAATAGGAAAATGAGAAATGAATCAATATTTTAATCATAAAGTCAAGATAGAACCGGATACGAAAAGTCTTCGGTTCTTATATCATACAGCACCTGGACGAGTTCTATTAAAACTTTTGATTCGTCCGGGATTATCAAAAATAGCAGGAAAATATATGGACAGCCCGTTGTCTAAGATTCACATTAAGGGATTTATAAAAAATGCCGGAATTGATATGAGCGAATATTTAGAAGAAACTTATGGTTGTTTCAATGATTGCTTTACCAGAAGAATTAAGCCGGAAATGCGTCCGGTTTGTATGGATAGGGAAAAATTGATTTCTCCATGTGATGGAAAATTGTCCGCATATCGTATTGATGAACAGTCTTCCTTCTATATTAAAAAGAGCCGATACG
>CACXEU010000055.1 GCA_902766735.1 uncultured Lachnospiraceae bacterium | reverse complement strand
TCCGCAAGGATGCGCAGCTCGCGGAGATGTATTTATGCTGACGCATCCGCTCGCGCGCGAAGTGTCGCAAGCGACACTTTGTTCTTTGTGAAAGAAAGATTTCTATAGGGAAGAATAAGAATTGAATTTTTGAACATAATAGTTTTCGAATAAACTATAGGGAGGTTATTATGGCAAAGAGTAGTAACAGTTCAAAAAACAATGCTATGGACTATTCAAAGAATGCTTCAAATAAGAACGCTTCAAATAAAAATAGTTCAAAATCATCAACGAAGAATTCTTCAAAAAATTGCATGAATTCTGCAAGTGATTGTATGAATACAGCAGATGATTACAAATCAGTAAAAGATTGTAATTAAAAATACAACTTTTGGGGAGTATTCCGAAGTGGCATACTCCCTTTTTTTATAATGATGCATAAGATAAAAGAAAAAGGTTTTATGAATCATTTTAAAATTGTAACTCCTCGTGAAGCTGTGAAATTGGCAGCTACAGGAAATTATGTTGTAATTGACTTAAGAGAAAAAGAGGAATATGAAAAAGGGCATTTGGAATATGCAGTATCAATGCCGGATGCAAAAGTTAATGAGATTGAAAAATATAATTTAAAAAATAAACAATGGTTGTTATATTGTAGCAGAGGAAATTTAAGTTTTCGATTGGCTTCAAAACTTACACGAATGGGCTATCAGGTTTGGGCAGTGGGGGGACCAATTGATGAAGTCTTGAAATAAAATGCTTGGGGGAGCATAGAAGAAGAAAAATGTCTCCTTTTCCAGTCGATTTAAAGATAGGAATTGTTGACAATCGTTTTGTTGCAGATTATCATAATTAGAGGCATTGGATTCAGAGGAGGAAGTAATGGAAAAATTACATTTAGTTGCTCCATGTCATTTTGGTGTGGAAGCAGTTCTGAAGAGAGAAATCCAGAATTTAGGATATGAAATAGAAAAAGTGGAGGATGGTCGCGTTACTTTCTTAGGTGATGTCGCGGCAATTTGTCGTTCAAATGTTTTCTTGCGCACTGCGGAACGTGTATTATTACAGGTGGCGCGAGTTCGTGCAACAACATTTGATCAGCTTTTTGAAGAAGTGAAAGCTTTGGAATGGGAACGGTTTATTCCGGAAGATGGAAAGTTTTGGGTGAAAAAAGCCAGCAGTGTAAAAAGTAAATTGTTTAGTCCTTCTGATATTCAAAGTATTGTAAAAAAAGCAATTGTGGAACGATTAAAGAGGCAGTATGATGTGACTTGGTTTGAGGAAAACGGAGCGGAATATCCGATTCGTGTTTTTTTCTACAAAGATGAAGGGTTGATTGCATTGGATACTACAGGCGAGTCTCTTCATAAAAGAGGGTACCGTAAAATGACTTCAAAGGCACCAATTTCGGAAACATTGGCTGCAGCACTAATTATGCTTACTCCTTGGAGAAAAGACAGAATTTTAGTGGATCCGTTTTGTGGATGTGGAACGTTTCCTATTGAAGCGGCTATGATTGCTGCAAAGATTGCACCGGGAATGAACCGGGAGTTTACTGCAGAAACTTGGACGAATTTTATTGATAAAAAACATTGGTATGAAGCGGGGGATGAAGCATTCGACCAGATGGATACGGATATCCAGGTGGATATCCAGGGATATGATATTGATGAAGAAATGGTTTCCTATGCCAGAAAAAATGCGGAAGATGCCGGTGTGGACCATTTGATTCACTTTCAGGTCAGAGATGTGGCGAATTTGAGTCATAATAAAAAGTATGGATTTTTGATTACAAATCCACCTTACGGAGAGCGTTTAGAAGAGCGACAAGCCTTGAAGAGGCTTTATGGAATTTTAGGAGAGCGGTATAAAAAGCTGGATAGCTGGTCTGCTTTTGTGATTACTTCTTATGAAGATGCTGAAAAAGATATGGGGATTAAGGCAACAAAGAATCGAAAGATTTATAACGGAATGATTAAGACCTATTTTTATCAGTTTATGGGACCGAAACCGCCGAAAAAAAGGAATTAAAATATGAAGGAAAATCGTTGGCTTATTTTCTATGTGGCAATTGGGATTTTGATTGTCCTGGCAGGGGTTTTTCTGTTTTTTGTATCGAAAAAAAGTGTTCAAAAAAACATTGTCACGGTGGAATATAGTAAACAGTGGAATCATATTATGGCTGATTCCATAAATCAAAAGAATATTTTATTGAAAATTGATAATGCTATGGTGGACTGTAGCAAGGCAAAACCTTTTTTTACGAACAATATGGAATTAATGATTCCTTGTAGCATTGTAAAAGAAGGATTTGATTGTGCGGAAAACTTATATAAGAAGAAAAAACTTGTCATTGAGCGTGGAAGTAATGAGGCTGAACTTAAGTTAGGAAGTAAGTTGTTGAAGTTTAATGACAATGAATATGAATTATCAGAATCTGTTGAGAAGATAAAAGACGAAATCTATGTGCCGGCAGAGTTGTTTACCACTTATTTTAATTATGAGTTTCAGTGGGATAGTGGCACAATGGTTAGCAGTTTTGAAAATCAGGCAAAAGGGGATTCTTTTTTACCTGAGCAATATAATTACCTGGAAAAAGGAAAAAGCGTTTCTGTAAAGGATCAAGGGTCACACGGGACTTGTTGGGCCTTTGCAACGCTGACTGCTTTGGAGTCCAGCCTCCTTCCAGAAGAAAGTATGGATTTCTCAGAAAATAATCTAATTTATAACAACATTCTTTCGGATGAAATCCATGATGGAGGAGACTATATTCGCTCCATGGCGTACCTGATGTCATGGAATGGTCCGGTTCTTGAAGCTGATGACCCCTATGGAAGTATGCATACAACCACAAAAAAGAAGGTTGTAAAGCATGTTCAGGAGGCGGTGATTATCCCAAAGGGAAATCTGGAAAAAATCAAAGAAATGGTATTTAAATATGGCGGTGTGGAAAGTTCCTTATATATGGCATCCACAGCGGCGTATATGACAAATACATTCTATAATGCAGAGGAATGTGCGTATTGTTATAAGGGCAAGGAAAAACCAAACCATGATGTGGTAATCATTGGATGGGATGATCATTATCCGAAGGAAAACTTTAAAGATCAGAGTTTGAAAAAAGATGGAGCTTTTCTTTGTATCAACAGTTGGGGAGAAGAATTTGGAAAGCATGGTACTTTTTATGTTTCGTATGAGGACAGCCAGATAGGAAGTTTGAATGTCTGCTATACAGGAATTGAAGAAACAGATAATTACGATCGGATTTATCAGACAGATCTTTGCGGTTGGATTGGTACCATGGGATTTGAGGGAAGTCCTCATGCCTATTTTGCCAATGTTTACAAGGCGAAGGAAAAGGAGTCCGTTGAATCCGTAGGTTTTTACGCAGCCAAGGCTTCCATGAAGTATGAGGTATTTATTTGCAGGAAATTTGATGGTAAAATATCATTAAATGACCGAACCCATGTTGCGGCTCAGGGAGTCCTGAAAAACCAGGGATATTATACCATTCGCTTGGATCAGAGTTATCCGGTCAGAAAGGGCGACAAATTTGCAGTTGTGGTAAAAGTTACCGACAGCAAGGGAAAGGACTACCGTTTGATTCCGGTGGAGATGAAATCGGAAGATATTGATATTCATGTTGACTTGTCAGATGGGGAAGGATATATCAGTTCCGGGGGAGAAAAATGGCAGTCAGCAGAAAAACAGGAATGTAATATTTGTTTAAAAGCATATACAAAAAAGATGAAGTAAGAGGTGTCAAATGAAAAAGATTATTTTTGCAACAACAAACAAGAATAAGGTGCGTGAGGTTCAGATGATGTTAGAGGATTCAGATGTGGAATTGATGACCATGGAAGAAGCAGGAATCCATACAGACATTGAAGAAGATGGAACCACTTTTGAGGAAAATGCAATTATTAAAGCGAAGACCATTATGGAAATGACAGGGGAGATAGCGTTAGCTGATGACTCCGGCTTGGAAGTGGATTATTTGGATGGTGCACCTGGAATTTATTCTGCAAGATTTTTAGGAGAAGACACCTCCTATGATATTAAAAATCAGTACATTATTGATAAGTTAAAGGATGTAAAAGGAAAAGAAAGAAGTGCAAGATTCGTATGTGCTATGGCCGCAGCATTTCCAGATGGAAGTGTGGAAGTATGTCGTGGAACCATTGAAGGTCTGATTGGATATGAACCAAAGGGAAAAAATGGCTTTGGATACGATCCGATTGTTTATGTGCCGGAATATGAGATGACGACAGGGGAAATGTCTCCACAGCTGAAAAACAGCATCAGTCATCGTGGACAGGCATTGGAGCAGATGAAAGAAATACTAAAGAGAAAAATGAAATAGTACTTTACAGGAAAGGGTGACTCATGAGAATTCTGGTGATTAGTGATACACATGGAAGTATGGATGGGGTAGAAAGAGTATTGGAAAAGCATGGTCATTTTGATATGGTAATCCACTTGGGAGACATCATTGGACAACTGAAACAGTTGGAGAATATGTGTGGATGTATTGTAAAAAGTGTATGTGGAAATTGTGATTTTGGTTCGGAAAGTCCTATCGCAGATATTGTTGAATTTGGAAAGAATAGAGCGTTAATTACTCATGGTCACTATTATGACTGTAACTGGGGAATTGACCAGCTTTGCTATGCAGCAGATGGAAATCAGTGTAATATGGTGATGTATGGTCATACCCATGTTCCGGAAATGATTGAAAATGAAGGAATTCTGGTTCTGAATCCGGGAAGTCTGACCAGACCACGTCAGATGAACCGAAGAAAGAGTTATATCATTATTGAAGTGGATGAAAAAGGAACAGCAGATACGAAAATTCATTATCTATAGAAAGAGGCTTTGTTTTTAGAAATGCGTGAATCCACCATTATTCCGGGGAGAATGGAAGGACGACTTTGAAAAAAGAAAAAAGATTAAAAAAAGTTTAAAAAAGTTGTTGACAATATAGCAACCTTCCTATATAATAACTCTTGCGCTGTTAAAAAACAGAACCGCTTAACGGGGTGTGGCTCAGCTTGGCTAGAGCGCCTGATTTGGGATCAGGAGGTCGCAGGTTCGAATCCTGTCACCCCGACTTCTTGCG
>CACXEU010000054.1 GCA_902766735.1 uncultured Lachnospiraceae bacterium | reverse complement strand
TGTATTCATTTGCGAAATCATCTCCATACAACAAAGTATTGGTTTCAACGAATAAATATGGAGCAATTATAACTAATAAAATAATAACGGCGACAACTTTAATAATTCTTTTCTTCATTTCTTCCTCTCCTACTATGATATAAAGTCATAGTCTTTCTTTACCTTTTCTACAGGTTTGACTATGTGGACTGCGGTGATTTTTTGATACACCTAATCCCTTGATATCATTCTAATAGATTCTCTTTGTTTAAGCAACGTTCCTTTGCTCGTATTCATTTCTATATTTTATTGGACTGACATATCCCAGATATGAATTCCTACGTTTTCTGTTATAAAACAATTCGATATATTTTTTATTAAACGCAAAAAAGCAAAAACGGTACCGCCCCAAAAAGTTAAACCAAAAGATCTAACAATTTGTGGTCGGTACCGTTAAGCAGCCTGCCGTTTTATTATATATTTCTTCTGTTTCTCTTTAGTGAAATCTCATCCATTTTATTATAAACGATACAATCCCTAAAATAGAAACTCCAATAAAAAGAAATGCATTTCTTTTATTCTTTTTCCATTCTAATATTCCATCAATAATAAAAATCGGAGTAACCAACAGTGGCAAAAATTTGTCCACCCATTCTACGCAATCAAAGACATATAAAATAAGTAATGGAATCAGGACTGCAACGTAAACCAAACCAATCAAACCAATTACTTTCTCAAATTTTGTTCTTTTCTTAAAATTCTCTAAGATACCCATATTCCCCCTACTTCTTCGCACCACGAAGTCGTGCCATGGCTCTGGCAAGAGATGCCGTGGACACATGATATTCCATGATACTCTGTTTCTGTTGTAACTGCTCTCTGGCACGTTCCATTGCCGCATGAGCTCTAAAGGTATCGATATCTTCCGGCTTTTCTGCCGAGTATACAATCAATTCCACCTGATTTTTATCTACACGCAAAATCCCATCAGACACGATTGCCTTAATATATTCTCCACTTGGGATTCGGAATCTGATTTCTCCAATTTCCGTTACCGTGGTAAATCCCTCGTGGTTTGCCATGATTGCCATCTCCCCATCTGTACTGGGAAAAGTCAGTATTTCACATTCACCATCATAAAATACTTTATCACAGGCAATGACTTTCAATGAAAATGTATTCATACTTTTTCACCTTCCATGATTATAAACTAACGCAATGTCTTCGCTTTCGCTCTAACATCATCTATGGTTCCCACATTAAAGAATGCTGCTTCCGGATACTGATCCATATCACCATTAAGGATTGCTTTAAATCCTTTAATGGTTTCTTCCAATGGAACAAACACACCTTTTACACCGGTAAAGTTTTCCGCAACACTAAAAGGCTGTGAAAGGAAACGCTGAATCTTTCTTGCACGATAAACCGTCTGCTTATCCTCATCCGAAAGTTCTTCCATACCAAGGATTGCAATAATATCCTGTAATTCACGGTACTTCTGTAATGTTTCCTGAACATCTCTTGCCACTCTGTAATGCTCTTCACCTACCACATCAGCTTCCAAGATTCTGGAAGTGGATTCCAGTGGATCTACCGCTGGGTAAATACCTTGTTCCACAATCTTTCTGGACAATACCGTTGTTGCATCCAAATGAGAGAATGTTGTAGCCGGGGCCGGATCCGTTAAATCGTCCGCCGGTACATAAACGGCCTGAACAGAAGTTACAGAACCATTCTTTGTAGAAGCGATACGTTCCTGAAGTTCACCCAGGTCATTGGCAAGGGTTGGCTGATATCCTACCGCTGATGGCATACGACCCAACAACGCAGATACTTCGGAACCCGCCTGTACGAAACGGAAAATGTTATCAATGAACAATAACACGTCCTGCTTTTCCACATCACGGAAATATTCTGCCATGGTAAGTCCGGTTTCTGCCACACGCATACGAGATCCAGGTGGCTCATTCATCTGACCAAACACTAAGGCTGTTTTATTTAAAACGCCGGATTCCATCATTTCTTTCCAAAGGTCATTTCCTTCTCGGGAACGCTCTCCTACACCGGTAAAGATAGAATATCCACCGCTCTCTGTTGCAATATTGTGAATTAACTCCTGAATTAATACAGTTTTACCTACTCCGGCACCACCGAACAAACCAATCTTACCACCCTTTGCATATGGTGCTAATAAGTCAATTACCTTAATTCCTGTTTCCAGAATTTCAACAACGGGACTTTGTTCCTCAAATGTTGGTGGTTCTCTGTGAATGGTCCACTTTTCAGCGTTTTCCAAAGACTCTCCATCATCTAAAGTTTCTCCCAATACGTTAAACAATCTTCCTAAGGTTGCTTCACCAACCGGAACCTTGATTCCATCCCCAGTGTTTACAACTTCCATATCTCTATGAAGTCCTTCACTGGCTGCCAACATGATACAACGAACAACATTATTTCCAATGTGCTGGGCTACTTCCATCACACATTTCTTTCCATCATTCATTACATACAATGCATCTTTAATGGAAGGAAGATTTCCATCTGAAAATTCTACGTCTATAACAGGTCCGGAAACCTGAACAATCTTTCCTTTATTTTCCATATCGTGATTACCTCACTTTACTCTGTTTCTTCTTTTTATTTGCAAGTGCTTTCGCACCACCAATAACTTCTGTGATTTCCTGGGTGATGGCTGCCTGTCGTACACGGTTAAACTCCACCGATAACTCTGACAACATTGCTTCTGCATTATCTGTGGCAGATTTCATTGCCATCATTCTGGAGTTTTCCTCACTGGCAGAACTTTCCACCAAGGCACCATACATATATCCGGTTACATAGTTATATGCCAGTTTCTCCAAAACCTTTCTTGGAGAAGGATAAATGGTATACCAGTCATTATTGATTCGATCACTCTTCGCCTCATCAATTAATTCCTGTGCCACGAAATCTCTGGTCTTTAGCGGCATAACCATTTCAACACGCACATCTGCACGCATGCTGTTAATCATTTCTGTTCCAATCACATAGACTTCATCAATTTCTTCCCTATTATATAGGTCGAATACATGCTCCGTAATAACTCTGGCACGATGCATGGATGGATTCGTTGCAGAATAAGTAAAATTGCTTTCAATCTCATATCCCTGGCTCTGGAAAAAATGTCTTCCTATTTCTCCTACTACCAGCAGTCGATAAGATTCTGCCTCATCCACCATTCTCTTTGCTTCCTTAAGAACATTATGATTATAGGCTCCCGCCATTCCCTTATCACCGGTAATCACCACAAAAGCTTTCCGTTTGATTTCTTCCATTCGGTCCTTGGAACGATTATCGAAATACAAATGTTCCATGTTTGGAAAATGCACCATGATATCTTTAATCTGCTCCTGCAATCCGTGGTAATACGGTTCCGTATTTTCCAACTTCTGTTTTGCTTTCCGAAGCTTCATGGAAGACATCATGTACATTGCCTTTGTGATTTTCATTGTGTCCTGAATACTTTTTATTCGATTTTGAATCTCCTTCGTATTCGCCATGCTCTATCACTCTCGATTCTTAAATTCTTTCACTGCTTCAACAATGGAAGCCTTAATCTCATCAGAAAGATTCTTTGTAGATTCTAACTGATTCACAATGTCCGAATGATTTAAATGGAAATCATTCAATAATTCCATTCGGAACTTTCTAATATCATCTATTGGAACATCACTAAAGAGATGTTCATTGGCAGCAACCAATGTAATAACCTGTTCCGCCATACTGAACGGATTTCCCAGCGACTGTTTTAACAGTTCCATAAGGGCTTTTCCGTGAGCCAACTGTGTTTTTGTTGCTTCGTCTAAATCAGAAGAGAACTGTGTAAATACTTCCATTTCACGGTACTGTGCCAAGTCGATACGGATACTTCCTGCTGCCTTCTTCATTGCCTTCGTCTGTGCTGCACCACCTACACGTGATACAGAAAGTCCTACATTAACCGCAGGTCTTTGTCCTGAGAAGAACAATTCACTTTCCAGATAAATCTGTCCGTCAGTAATGGAAATAACATTCGTTGGAATGTATGCTGATACATCCCCTGCCTGTGTTTCAATAATCGGCAATGCCGTAATGGAACCACCACCTGCTTCCGGTGTTAATCTGGAAGAACGTTCCAACAATCTGGAATGCAGATAGAAAACGTCACCCGGATAAGCTTCACGTCCCGGAGAACGTTCCAGCAATAATGAAATTGCACGGTACGCAACCGCATGCTTTGATAAATCATCATAAACAATTAACACATCTTTCCCCTGATACATAAAGTACTCTGCTAAAGCAGTTCCGGAGTAAGGTGCAATATACTGAAGTGGTGCCGGATCACTGGCTGTCGCCGAAACGATAATGGTGTAATCCATTGCTCCACCTTTTTTCAAACCATTTACTAATTTTGCAATGGTAGAGGACTTCTGACCAATTGCAACATAAACACAGATAACATCCTTGCCCTTCTGATTTAAAATCGTATCCATGGCAATGGATGTCTTTCCAGTCTGACGGTCACCGATAATTAACTCTCTCTGTCCTCGTCCGATTGGGAACATGGAGTCAATGGAAAGAATTCCTGTTTCCAAAGGTTCAGATACAGAAAGTCTGTCAACAATACTCGGTGCAGGATTTTCAATTGGACGATAATCGTCTGATTCAATGGTTCCTTTTCCATCAACCGGAGCCCCTAAGGCATCCACAACACGTCCAAGGAACTTTTCTCCGACAGGAATTCCTGCCATCTTTCCGGTACGAACCACACGGCTTCCTTCATGAATCTCCGTATCCTTACCAAAAAGAATGATTCCTATTTCATCTCGACGAATATCCTGAACCATTCCCTTTACACCACAGTCAAACATAACAATTTCACCGTAGCAGGCATGGTCAATTCCGGAAACTGTTACGATTCCGTCACCAACAAACTTTACTAAACCTATTTCTTTTTTCTTTGCTTCTAATTCAAAATCTTCTACACTGGATTTTAAAATAGAAATAATGCTTTCCTGACTAAAACTATTGCCTACAGAAACATTCTTTGCAATCTTCTGTTTTAACTGGTCAATTCTTCCCTGTTCACTCCAGTCATATTCCTTTGTTCCCACACGAAGAATGAATCCACTTTTAATAGATGGATCTTTTTTTAATTCCAACTGAATGTCTTCATTATTGAATTCCTTCTGAATGAAATCTTTGATCCCTGAAAGCTGCTCTTTTGTTGGTTCATTCACATAAATCAACTCAGCATAATCATTTTTCTTCTCCGGATCCTTCTCCAGATTAGAAAATTCATCACAAATCTGATCAAATAACTGGAATTCGTTATTATCACATAAAATCTTTATAAAATTACGGACTTCCGTAGGGAAAACACGTTCAATTACCAGGTGTTTTTTTGCAATCTCCACGGTAGGATTTTCAAAATCCGCCTGAATCTGTGGAACCGCTTCTAATATTTCTTTCACCTGCTGAAGCATTTCCTTAGAAATACCCGTATTCTTTAAATCTATCGCATATTTCTTAATTGCCTGTGTCACTATTCTTCACCTGCTTTATTTAAAAATTCATCGAAGAGAACTGCATCACTCTTCACACCACTTTGTTCTCCAACTACCTTTGAAGCTGCATTGACAATAATGTCTGCAATTTCTTTTTCCGCGCCCTTCAGGATCTGTTCCTTCTGTGCTTCTGCTTCCACAGTAGCCTTTTTCTTAATATGCTTTGCTTCACTTCTAGCTTCATTTACAATTTTCTGATACTGCTCATCTGCATCTTCTCTGGCAGCATCTAAAATATTTCTCTTTTCCTTATGAACCTCAGCCAAAGAAGCTTCATACTGATTTTTCATTTCTTCTGCTTCTTCCTGTTTGTCAGCTGCTTCTTGAAATTGTTTATCAGCCTCTTCCTGACGTGCTTTAACAATTTTCTGCACCGGCTTAAACAATACAAGTCTTAAAGCAACCAGAAGAACTAAAAGATTGACAACTGTCAAAATAATACTTTCTGGATTAACATTAAGCATTTTATGAACCTACCTTCCTTATTTCACCATGAACATAATCATTAAAGCGATAACAAAACCATAAATCGCTGTTGCTTCCGCAAGTGCACAACCTAAAATTAACATGTTACGGATTTTTGATTCTGCTTCCGGCTGTCTTGCTACAGCTTCTGCTGCCTTTCCAGTTGCAATACCAATACCGATACCTCCACCTAATGCTCCTAAAACTGCAATACCTGCTCCAATTGCGATCATCATAATTATTTCTCCTTTTCCTCAAAAAATTATTCAATGGCTTCACTAATATAGAGAGAAGTCAAAAATACAAAAACATATGCCTGCAACAATCCGTCAAATAAATCAAAATAAACACAGAACACTGCAGGTAAAATTGCCGGAACGGCAATCTTAATCAATTCCATAATAACAAATGCACCTAATACATTACCAAACAATCGCATACATAACGAAAGAGGTCTGGTAAAAATATCAAGGATATTGAATGGGGTTACAATGGCAATCGGTTCCACAAACTTGTGAAGCCATTTCTTGATTCCCAGATAATAAATACCGGCAACCTCCACAATCACAATACTCATCAGCGCCAATGCTAACGTAACATTAATATCCTTCGTGGGAGATTTGAATCCGAAGATTCCAATCACATTTGCAAATCCCAAATAAATTAATACAGTGGTTAAATAAGGAACAAATGCTTTTCCCTTTTCTCCTACCATATTTCCAACAATTCCTGTTAACTTTGTTACAATCAGCTCTGCCACTGCTTGTCGTTTACCAATATTTTTGATTTTCAGGTTTCTTGTTAAAATGAAGGAACCTATAATCAATACTGCCATGATAATCCACGTAACAACAACTGCTTCTGAAATATTCACCTGATATCCTCCCGGAAGGTGAAACGAAAAGACGGTTTTACAGGATAACTGATCCATCAATTCTTCTTTCAAAATATCATCTCCTTTACTAAAAAACCTCAACTCCTTGAAAGGCAGCTTTATATCATCATTGATATAAAATCTGCCTCCCTTGGACTAAAAATATTCATTTATGAATTCAGTGCTTTTTCAAGCGCTTCTTTTTCTTCTTCCCCAAGAGTAGAATATGCTTCACCCTTAATAATTTCTTTCACGTAAGTATAACTACTTTCACGACCATGCATGGTATTCAAAATAAAGCCTGTATCATTATCATCTAATAAACACAAGGCAAAACTTAAATTTCCACCCATTTCTTTGAAAGCGTCATATTTCACAATTCCTAATTTATGGAATGTTGTTACAATACTATGAAGTGATTCTTCCACCTTTAACTGCGTCTTCTGATGCTGAATACTCAGTTCTTCCATCTGCTGAAAGTTTTCTTCTAATGCATCTGCAAGATTTTCCGCATTCTTTCCCCTCATAAATTTTTCATATCGGTTCATTAATCTGGAAATCTTGATGCTCTGTCTGATATATAAAATCAAAAACAAAACAACAACGCCTACAATAGATGCAATGTAATGTGTCTCACTCATTTTTATTCTCCTCTTTTAACAATGTATTATATACCATTATTTTAATTTGTACATAGTTTTTTTATTTTTTTATTTTTTTATTTCATCAAACAATTCCAACAAACGTTCCAACTCATCCTTGGAATAATATTCAATCTCAATTTTACCCTTACCACCTTTTTTGTGATTTAAGGATACTTTTGTGCCAAGTACTTCCTTTAATTGTTCCGCAATTTTTTCATAAACAATATCTTCGCTATTTGGAATCGGAAGTTTTACCTGCTTAGGATTTAAAATATTCTTTACCATCTTTTCCGTTTCACGAACACTTAAATCCTTATCTACAATCTGCTTTGCCGCATCAATCTGCAAATCTTCATGTTCCAGGGAAAGCAATGCTCTTGCATGCCCCATGGACATCTGTCCCTGAATCAAGTATTCCTGAACTTCTGTTGGTAATTTTAAAAGTCTCATAGAATTGGCAATAGCCGCTCTTGATTTTGAAACACGGTTTGCCAGTTCTTCCTGTTTTAAATTATGCTCGTCAATCAGGCTGCGATAAGCCAATGCTTCTTCAATCGGATTTAAATCTCTACGCTGAATATTTTCAATCAGTGCAACTTCCATAGCTTCCTGATCCGAATATTCTTTAATAATTACCGGAACTTCCTTCAATTTTGCTATTTTTGCAGCTCTCCAACGACGTTCACCGGCAATAATTTCATAATAATCATCTTTCTTATGAACTACCAATGGCTGAATAATTCCATGTGTCTTAATGGAATCTGCTAATTCTTCCAATCCATCTTTATCAAAAAACTTACGAGGCTGGTCTCTGTTTGGTTCAATATCCGATAACTTCACCATTGTTTCACCCGGAACAGGAACTTCTTTAATCACTTCCACTTCCTTGATGACTTCAACCTCTTTCACCTTTACTTCTGCATCTTTTTTCTTCGTTGTTTTTCCGGTACTTTCTGTTTTGCCTTGAGGAATTAAAGAATCAATCCCACGTCCAAGACCTTTTTTCTTAACTGCCATATTCCCTCCATTTAGTTAACATAATATTATTTATGTAATCTATTTATTTGCCTTGATAATTTCTTTAGCTAATTTTTCGTATGCAATTGCACCAGCTGATTTTCTGTCATACATATTAATTGGAATTCCAAAACTTGGTGCTTCCGCTAATCTGACATTTCTAGGAATAACTGTGTCATAAATATTTAAGTGAATATTCTCTTTTACATTATCCACTACTTCTTCAGAAAGATTTGTTCTGGAATCATACATAGTAAAGACAATTCCATCAATTTCCAGATTGTCATTGATTCTTTCCTGAATCAGATTAATCGTATGAATTAACTGTGATAATCCTTCCAAAGCATAGTACTCACACTGAATCGGAACAATGACGGAATCTGCAGCTACCATCGCATTTACAGTAAGTACATTTAAAGAAGGAGGACAATCAATTAAAATATAGTCATACATATCTTTAATTGAATCCAAAATATTCTTTAAAATGTATTCTCTGTCATCTACTCCAATCAAATCAATCTCTGCTCCAGAGAGGTTGACATTAGAAGGTAATACACTTAAATTATCTACTGCACTATTTACCAAACATTCTGAAATTGTCGCTTCTCCTAAGAATAATTCATATACAGTATTCTCTAAAGTCTGCTTTATAATACCAACACCACTGGTAGCATTTCCCTGTGGATCTATATCTACTAAAAGAACTTTCTTTCCTTCTGCTGCTAAAGAAGAAGATAAATTAATGGAAGTCGTGGTTTTTCCGACTCCACCCTTCTGATTTGCAATCGCTATTATTCTACCCATTTTATTTTCCCTTCTATATTTTATGTCGTAAGTATTCAGAAATTCATTCTATCATACTTACTTATTTTTTTCTATCATATTCAATAGATCTTTTATAAACATATCTATTTCCAAATTTAACCTGTTATTGTCAATATTAATTAAACTTTTACATAATTCCAGCCTTTTTACAGCTTTTTCCATTTGTTCCACAGATAATGTTTCACGTGAAACATTATCCTGTTTCTCATGTTCTATTACAATATCCGTATCAAAAGTAACCTGTGTAACATTGTCAGATGTTTCACGTGAAACATTTTGGAATTCTTTTAAACATTCTTCAATGGTTTTCAGTTCATTTTCAAGAATACTGATTTCTTTCTTATTATGAATATTTTCAGTAACATAAACAGTAATGCGACTTTCCAAATCTCTGATTTCCTGAGATTTATACACTTCTTTTTCTCTCGTACGAACAGAAAAAATTTTTATAGCAACATCTTCAGAGTTTTCTAATTCAATAATCTTATTTTTAGCCTCCACCATTGCAATCTGATTATGTTCGAATTCTTCCTGACACTTTGACAACTTCTCATTAACAATCTTTTGTCTCTTCTTTAAATACTGTTCTATCATATCTCAATCCTCTTACTGTATTGGTTCCTTTGACGGAAGTCCTGCTTTTCTAGGAAACTTTTTTGGAGTTTCATTTACTTTTTCAATATTTACAAAAACACGTTCCATATCAGAACAAGGTAATTCTATAGTATCTTTAGAAATAATTGTTCCTCCTAATACAGAAATTGCTTTTTTTGCAGTTTCCACTTCTTCATCACTGGTAGAAGATTTATAGCTAATAAACATACCAGATTTTTTAACAAACGGAATGCAATACTCTGATAGCGTAGAAAGATTTGCCACGGCTCTGGAAACACATAAATCAAACTGTTCCCGATATTCCTTATTCTTTGCAATATCTTCCGCTCTGCCATGAACCGTCGTAATGTCTTCTAATCCTAATTCAGAAATTACTTCATCTAAAAAGTTTAATCGTTTCTTCAATGAATCCAATAAAACAATCTTTATATGAGGAAACATAATTTTCATTGGAATTCCAGGAAAACCTGCGCCAGTTCCAACATCAATCATAGTTTCCACTTTTTCTAAATCAAAATCTTTCACGACAAGTAAACTATCAATAAAATGCTTTACAATTACTTCATTCAATTCTGTAATAGCAGTTAAATTCATAACTTTGTTTTTTTCAATTAATAACTCATAATATAGAAGAAACTGATTAATCTGTTTTTCACTAAATGAGATTCCAAGTTCATCTAATCCATGAATTAATAGTTCTTTTCCATTAAGCATAACATCTCCTTACAAAAGGTTTACATAATAATATTTATGTATACTACTTATTTTGTTCCATATAAATCAATAGTACAGAGATATCTGCAGGAGAAACTCCTGAGATTCTGGAAGCCTGACCAATATTGATAGGTTTATAGAAACTCAGTTTCTGAACAGCTTCTTTTCTTAAACTTAACACTTTTGAATAATCAAAGTCTTCCGGAATTTTCTTTCCTTCTAACTTTTTAAAATTGCTAACCTGCTTTTTCTGTCGTTCAATATAACCACTATATTTAATATTGATGTTGACCTGTTCTCTAACATCATCAGACAGCTCCGGTCTTTCATCATCTAATTCTTTAATTAAATCATAAGATAACTCCGGACGGCGCACTAATTCCGCTAAGGAAGTTGCAGTTTTTAACGGAGTACTATTTAAAGATTCCAATACTGCCTGAACTTTCTTATTCGCACCAACACGATATTCTTCCAATCGTTTTACTTCCTGTTCAATCAATACTTCTTTTTGACAAACATAGTCATAGCGTTCCTTAGAAACAAGTCCCACTTCATAACCAATCTTTGATAATCTTAAATCGGCATTGTCCTGTCGAAGTAATAAACGATACTCTGCTCTGGAAGTCATCATACGATATGGTTCATGACTTTCCTTTGTAACAAGATCATCAATCAGCACGCCAATATATCCCTGGGAACGATCCAACACCAGAGATTCTTTTTCATCGATAAATCTTGCAGCATTAATTCCGGCAATAATTCCTTGGGCTGCTGCTTCCTCATAACCGGAACTTCCATTAAACTGTCCGGCACTGAATAAACCTTTAATTGTTTTAAACTGCAAATCCGGAAGTAACTGTCCGTATTCAATACAGTCATATTCGATTGCATAAGCATTTCTTACAATCTTCGCATTTTCTAATCCAGGTACAGTATGGTACATTGCATACTGGACATCTTCCGGAAGTGATGATGACATTCCACCTAAATACATTTCATTAGTATACAAACCTTCCGGTTCAATAAACACCTGATGTCTGTTCTTATCCGCAAACTTTACCACTTTATCTTCAATGGAAGGACAATATCTCGGTCCTGTTCCTTCAATCATTCCGGAAAACAACGGGGAACGATCAATATTATCTTTAATGATTTTATGTGTTTCTTCATTTGTATAAGTTAACCAACAGGATACCTGTTCTTTCTGAATACTTTCCGGATCCGTTGAAAAGGAAAATGGAACAATTCTTTCATCACCCATCTGTTCTTCCATCTTGGAAAAATCTATCGTTCTCTTATCTACACGAGCCGGAGTTCCTGTTTTGAAACGACGCATCTTAATTCCATTTTGAATTAAGGAATCTGTTAAATGATTTGCAGCCATTAAACCATTAGGTCCTGTGTACTGGCATACATCACCATGGATACATTTCGCTTTCAAATATACACCGGTAGCTAATACCACACTCTTTGCATAATATGTTGCACCGGATACAGTCTTTGCTCCCTTGATTACTCCATCTTCTACAATTAATTCTGAAATTTCCCCTTGTCTTACGGTTAAATGATCTGTGTTTTCAATTGTTCTTCTCATTTCACGGGTATAATCCTGCTTATCTGCCTGAGCTCGAAGAGAATGAACAGCCGGACCTTTTGATTTATTAAGCATCTTTGACTGAATAAATGTCTTATCAATATTCTTTCCCATCTCACCACCAAGAGCATCAATTTCTCTTACAAGATGCCCCTTGGATGTTCCACCAATATTTGGATTACATGGCATCATGGCAATACTGTCCACACTAACAGTAAACATAATGGTTTCCTTACCCAATCTGGCTGATGCCAATGCTGCTTCACAACCAGCGTGTCCTGCTCCTACAATTATTACATCATATGTTTCTACTACGTTCATTACAAACTCCCAACTTTATCACATTATTTACCCATACAAAACTTTGAAAAGATTTCATTTACTAAATCATCTTCCACACTCTCACCGATAATCAGACCCAAATCACTATATGCACTCATTAAGTCAATAGAATAAAAGTCTTCAGGCATACCTGCATTCACAGAATCCTGAACCTGCAATAAACTCTGGTATGCATTTTCCAGTGATTCCTTCTGTCTGATATTAGTAATATAAACCTGATCATTATAGGTTACATCACCACGATAAAATAATTTCTTAATTTCTTCTTCCAGAATTTCCATACCATGACCTTCTTTAGCAGAAAATAAAATAGCATCTTTTCCGGTTACTTCTTCTATGGATTCCTTCGTAATCACATTTTCAATATCTGTTTTATTAATTAAAATAATCGTCTGTTTTTCCTGAATCAGACTTAAGATTTCTTTATCATTTTCATCCAGTTCCTTAGAACCATCTACTACGTAGATAACCAAATCAGCATCTTCCGCCATTTCTTTTGCTTTCTGAACCCCGATTTGTTCCACTTTATCTTCTGTAATACGAATTCCTGCAGTGTCAATCATTCGCAAGCTCAGTTCTCCTAACTGAATGGATTCTTCCAAAGTATCTCTGGTAGTTCCTTCAATATCCGTAACAATAGCTCTGTTTTCTCCTAACATTAAATTCAGAAGAGAAGATTTTCCTGCATTCGGCTTTCCTAAAATAACCGTTTTAATTCCTTCCTTCATTAACTTACCGTTGTCAAAGGTATCCAATAACCGTTTAATCTTTGAAAGATTCTTGGAAAGCATCTCCTGAATTTCTTCATCATATCCGTCCAGACTAATGTGCTCCGGATCATCCAATGCAGATTCAATGAAAGCAATATGATAAATGATATCACTTCTAATTTCCTTAATCTTATCAGATACGCCACCCTTTAACTGTTTCATGGAACTCTTTAAGGCAAAGTCATTCTGAGAATTAATTAAATCCATCACCGCCTCGGCCTGAGCTAAATCCAACTTTCCGTTTAAGAACGCTCTCTTCGTGAATTCCCCTGGCTCTGCTGCTCTTGCTCCATTTCGAATTACCAATTCCAGGATTCTTTTCAAAATCAAAATACCACCATGGCAGTCAATTTCCACAGTATCCTCTCCGGTATAGGAATGAGGATTTTTCAAAACCAAAACAATTACCTGATCAATGGCTTCCTCCCCATCCACAATGGTTCCAAAATGTGCTGTATGTGTTTCTACATCTTTTAATTTTTTTCCTTCTTTTGCTGAACGAAATATTTTATCTACAATTTCAATGGACTCTTCTCCGCTAACACGAATAATTCCAATCCCGGATGAACCGGCAGATGATGAAATTGCAGCAATTGTTTCTGTAATCTTCATGAATCTCTCCATTTCATTTTTCAGAATTTATCATACCATCTGATAAATAGACCTTTGGTATAAAATATAGCATATTACATAGTAAAAGTGTATACAAAAAAGAGGAATCTTACTAATTTAGTAAAATTCCTCTTCTATTATAAATGTTATTTTATTTATGATCTTTCTTTAAGAAAACTACTACATGTCTGAATGGTTCTTCCCCTTCACTCTTTGTAGTACAGAATTTATCATTCTGAAGTGCTGAATGAATAATTCTTCTTTCATAAGGATTCATTGGTTCTAATGCTACAGGTCTCTTAATTCTCTTAACTTTCATTGCAATATTCTTTGCAAGATTTTCGAGAGTTGCTTTTCTTCTTTCTCTATAGTTTTCTGTATCAAGTTTTACACGATTATATTTTTCGCTTTCCTTATTAATTACAAGGCTTACAAGATACTGAAGTGAATCTAAAGTCTGTCCTCTCTTACCGATTAAGATTCCCATATCATCGCCAACGATGTCAACATTCACAATGTTTTCTTTTTCTTTTTCTTCAATATCAACATTAATTTTTGCAGTAATATCCATTGCTGATAAAACCTGAGAAAGAAATTCTTCTGTAATATCCTGAACAGATTCATTTTTCTTTGCTTTAATTACAGCAGGCTTACTACCAATTCCTAAAAATCCGCTAGTACCTTTTTCAATCACTTCATATACTAACTGATCTGTTGTAAGACCTAAATCAACACATGCATTTGTAATAGCATCTTCCACGGTCTTTGCCTGATATTCTTTAAATTCCATTTTCTACCTCTGTTTATTTTTCGTTTCTCTTATTATACTCACTTACAAGATTTGCTTTCGCTGCCAAACTTCCCTGTTTCTTTGATGCAGCTTCTTTCGCTTTTCTGATTTTTTCTTCCTTTTCTTCAGTACTCATTCCTGAGCCGGAAGAGATATTTTTCGTATTTGCTCTAGATGCTTCTAAAATCTTTTCACGATAAATACCTTGTTTTTCTTTTCTCTTAGCAGCTTTTTCTGCAGCTTTTTCTTTGTTTTCTTCAATAATCGTATCTACATCAATTTTTTCCAGATGTTTTGTTACCATAATCTGAATAAACATTGTAA
This sequence comes from uncultured Lachnospiraceae bacterium, assembly GCA_902766735.1. Lineage (GTDB taxonomy): Bacteria > Bacillota > Clostridia > Lachnospirales > Lachnospiraceae > Eubacterium_G. The sequence continues at coordinate 6,456 of CACXEU010000054.1, read as the reverse complement.
CCAAAGAACCTGTTACCCAGTAAATTCCGATACTAACATTAAAGCTCCAACATAAATAAACGGAGAACAATGGCATAATAAAGTTCATTGCCTTTAAAGAACCTGCCATTGGATTATCTTCCATACTTGCCTGATTCATTTTCGTTGAAATATGAACGGATAAGAACTGGAATAAACCGGCTAAAACCGGAATAATCAATGCAATTGCCAATGCCACTGCAGCACCTTCTGCTTTATGTGTCGCATAATATTTTGCCGGCGACTGATTAATTGTAAAAACAAAAAATCTGTTTAACTCTTTAATGATTGCTGCATTCTTTTCCTTATCTGCATATAATTTTGCAACGGAAGGAACAAAATCCTGAATACGTCTGATTACCTGATACAACGGAAACATAATTGCCATCGTAATAAAAATCTGTAAACAGCTTCCTGAAGGAGATACGCCATACTTATCATAAACTCTCTTCAGTTCTTCCTGCATATCCATCTGAGCTTCCTGTGTTTTCTTATCTTTATATTTTTCCTGTATTTTCTTAATTTCCGGCTGCATAATGCTATTAAGCCTGCTAAATCTCTGCTGTTTGATTGTACTAGGTAACATTAACAATCGAACAATGACTGTAAATAGGAAAATACACAATGCCATATTGTGAACTCCCACTAAATCCAGGACTCTATAAATCAAGTCAAAAATGTAACCCAGGATTGTAGCCAAAAAATTTATTATACTACCCAATGAAACCTCCTTTATGGAACAGGGTCGAATCCTCCTTTACTAAAAGGATTACATCGAAGTATTCTTTTCACTGCTAAAAATGTACCCTTCAAAGGTCCATATTTTTGCAAAGCTTCAATCGCATACTGAGAACAGGTCGGTATATATCTACATGTACTGTTTCTTTTCAATGGTGATAAGAAAATCTGATAAAACCGAACCATCTTTATTAATATGAACGTAAATAATTTTCTAATTTTCATAATTATCAATTGATCATCTTCTCTCTGTTGCGAAAAGCTTCATGAATTAGTTACCTGATTCTGATTCTTCTACAAAACCATTATTTGCAACCCATCAGAATGTTTTGGATTTTTCCCAAGTGCAATAGTGCACTCTCAATCTCTTGATAAGTTCTGCCTTTAGCACTGTTTCGTGCTATTACGACAATGTCCAAACCACTATTGAACATTTCTTCATTTAATCGGTAGCTTTCTCTAATTAATCTGGTTAGGCGATGTCTTACTACGCTATTTCCTACCTTTTTACTTACCTGAATACCTAATCTGTTTTTTGATAAATTATTCTCTGCTACATACATGATTAAATATTTGTTTGCTTTTGACTTTCCTAAAGCATAAACTTTTTGGAAATTCTGATTCTTTTTCAAAGACTCATACTTACTCATAAATTCTCCAAGCTTTACATGTAAGAAAAGGTCACATTAGAATGCGACCTTAAGCTGATAATTTCTTTCTTCCTTTTGCTCTTCTTGCTGCAAGAGCTTTTCTTCCACCAGCTGTTCTCATTCTCTTTCTAAAACCATGAACTTTAGATCTCTGTCTTTTCTTTGGCTGAAATGTCATCTTCATAATCCGGTACCTCCTTTTCTATTCTATAGTAAAACATCTTTACCTTCTTTTTGTAAGAATAAACGTAGTCAATTACCTATTTAATCATAAATTTCATATTTTTTCAATACATTTTTATAAAAAATTTATTTCCTCTCTGTGACATCTTTTATAAAAGGTTACATAACATTATTTTATAATTAACATAAAGTTATCAACATTATGTTAATCAAATGTTAATAACTCTACTCTTTTTTACACTATTTTTCCCATTTTCACTACATTTTCATTTTTTCAATGTTAATAACTTTATTATTATTTGTCGAAAAAAGATGAATTTATGTAAATTAAACCATCTATTTATGTTTACCTTACTTTCTAAAAATTAATAGACTCTGAATAAAAAATATAGTTATTTTACAATTCCATTTTCCTTTAGAAATCATTTTCCTTTTAAAAAAATAATATTTTTGTCTTTTTTTAGATTAAACCCTTGATTTTAAGCCATTTTTTACTTTTCTCCCGTAGAATAATTTCGAGTTTCTTCCTATTAAAATATATCTGTTGAAAATCATTGCCTTTTGAGGTATTATATTACTGTGTGGCTTTGTGGCCTTTTAACTAATTTTTGGAGGGTTTTATGTTAGATACTATTAAAGAAAAATGGCCTGAAATATTGGATTTTTTAAAATTAGAATTCGACATCACAGACGTTTCTTTTAAAACTTGGATTTTACCCCTAAAAGTCGAATCCTATGAAAATAACGTTCTGACATTAATTTTTCCTGGTGAAACAAAAAATACCGGGCTTAATTATATACAAAAGAAATACTATCATTTCATTAAAATCGCAATTGAAGAGAATATTGATAAAGAAATTGATTTAGTAATCACTTTACCAAATATTGAAGATGTAGAAGAATCTTCTACCGATTTAATGGAAGAACATGAAAATATTACCTTGGAAAACAGAATCATGGAGTCCAATCTGGATAAAAAATATACTTTTGACTCCTTTGTCGTTGGTTCTAATAATGACATTGCTCAGGTTACATCCTTAGCTGCAGCGGAGTCCCCAGGCGAAATGTACAATCCATTGTTTATTTATGGTGGTGTTGGTTTAGGAAAAACCCACCTGATTCAGTCTATTGGAAATTTTGTTTTAGCAAATGATCCAGATGCTAAGGTTTTATATACCACCTGTGAAAACTTCACAAACGAAGTTATCGACTTACTTGGTAATAAAAAGAATAAAACTTCTCAGGAAGATATTATTGAGTTCCGTCAAAAATATCGAAATGTAGATGTTCTCCTGATTGATGATATCCAGTTTATTTCTAATAAGGATAGAACACAGGAAGAAATCTTTAATATCTATAATGATTTATTTATGAAACATAAACAGATTGTTTTTACTTCCGATCGAAAACCGAAAGATATGGAAGGAATTGAAGATCGTCTGATTAACCGTTTCGAGCAGGGATTAACAGTAGATATTCATAATCCGGATTACGAAACCCGTATGGCGATTTTGAAAAAGAAAGCAGAATTCCTGGGGTACACCTTAGATGAAGCAGTTCTTCAGTTTATTGCAAATAACTTTACTGCGAATGTCAGAGAACTGGAAGGCTCTTTAACGAGAGTGATTTCTTTCTCTAAAATCAAACGTACTGATATTACGCTGGATTTAGCAAAAGATGCATTAAACGACTTAATTTCACCGAATCATGAAGAAAAAATCACCTGTGAAAATATCATTGATATGGTTGCTGATCACTATCAGATTTCTGTATCCGATATCTGTTCCACAAAGAAAAGTAAAGAATTTACCATTCCAAGACAGATTTGTATGTACCTTTGCAGGGTTTACACAGAAGATACCTTAGATCAGATTGCACTTTTATTAAAAAAAGATAATCATGCTACTGTAAGCTATGGTTACAATAAAATAAAGAAAGCAATGGAAAAAGATCCTTCCTTAAAGAATAGCATTGATATTCTTAAGAAAAAGATAAGTCCGAATTAAAGGCATGTTAATACTTTTGTTGATAACCTTTATTTTTTTGTGAATGAAGTAGTTAATAAGATGATAATGGGATGATTATAATTCTTGAACGATTATAAAACATTGCTTTACATTGATTTCATTTTATTATCATGAAATTCATTAATTCTTTAACAACTTCACATTTATTAACAAGTTATTTTTTCAATTTACTTAGGTTTTATCAGATAGAAAACGTTTTTTTATCATATTAACATTGCTTATTATTATGATTATTTTAATTATATATTTATTTATGCATTCCGCTTTTTCTAAAATCGGAAAAATTATCTAACATTGAGACAAAGGAGATTATTATGAAGTTAGTTTGTAAAAAATCAGATTTAATTACCGGAATTAATATTGCAATGAAAGCTGTATCATCAAAAACGACGATGTCGATTTTAGAATGTATTTTAATTGATGCTACAGAAGGAAAGATTAAATTTGTATCCAATGATATGGAACTTGGAATCGAAACAGTTGTGGAAGGTGAAATCATTGAAGCAGGAAGTATTGCCATTGATGCTAAGATTTTTTCAGAGATTGTTAGAAAACTTCCGGATAATGAAGTTGTCATTGAAGTAAATGATGAAACAAAGGCTAACATTACTTGTGAAAATGCTAAGTTTAATATTCTGGTAAAATCAGCAGATGATTTTTCTTATCTACCTTCTATTGAAAAGAAAGACAAGATTACAATTTCACAGTTTTCTTTAAAAGAAGTCATTAGACAAACAATCTTCACTGTTAACGAAGCAGATAAAAATAAGATTCTTACCGGTGAGTTATTTGAAGTAACCGGAAATAAATTAAAGGTTGTAGCGTTAGATAAATTTAGAATTGCAATTAGATATGTGGAATTAAAAGAAGAATATGATAATCATAAAGTATTAGTTCCTGGAAAATCATTAAATGAAATCAGTAAGATTTTAACCGGAGGAGTAGATGATGAAGTAAATATTTATTTTACGAATAATCATATCCTTTTCGAATTTGATGAAACAAAGGTTGTTTCAAGATTAATTGAATGTACCAATTACTTTGATACTGATAAAATGATTAGCAATGATTATAAAACAAAGATTGATGTAAATAAAAGAGAATTAATTGATTGTATTGATCGTGCAACTCTTTTGATTAAGGAAGGCGATAAGAAACCGGTATTCCTTACCATGAAAGATACAGAGTTAGAGCTTTCCATTAATACATTCATTGGATCTATGGATGAAAATATTCCGATTTCCAAGGAAGGTGTGGATATGATGATTAGCTTTAATCCAAAATTCCTGATTGACATCTTAAGAGTATTGGATGAAGAACAGGTTAGCATTTACTTCACGAATCCAAAAGCACCTTGCTTTATTCGTGATGAGGAAAATAATTACATTTATATTGTTTTACCGGTTGTACAGTAAAAATAGAATTTGAGGATTATTATGGAAATAACAATTAAAGATGAATTTATAAAATTGGGACAGGCTTTAAAGCTCGCAGGTCTTGTAGGGTCCGGCGTGGATGCAAAGTTTGTAATTCAGGACGGCCAGGTTAAGGTAAACGGAGAAGTGGATACCAGAAGAGGGAAGAAGCTTTATTCGGGAGATACCTTCGAATTTAATGGAGAAGTAGTTACAGTGAAATAATGAAAGTTAAGAAAATTGAGTTAAGCAATTTTAGAAATTATAATTCTTTGGAACTGGATTTAGATCCGAATACGAATATTCTCTATGGGGATAATGCCCAGGGAAAAACAAATATTCTGGAGGCAATGTATCTCTGCAGTACGACGAAATCTCATCGCAGTAGTAAAGATGTGGAATTGATTCGTTTGGAAGAAAATGAAGGACACATTAAATTGTATCTGGAAAAGAAGGAACGAGAACATCGGATTGACATTCATCTGAGAAGAAATAAAACCAAGGGAATTGCCATTGATGGAATTCCTATTAAAAAAGCCAGTGAGTTATTTGGTTTATTTAATGTGATTTTCTTTTCTCCGGAAGATTTGAATATTATAAAAAACGGTCCTGCGGAGCGAAGAAGATTTATTGATATTGAATTGTGTCAGCTAGATAAAATATATGTTTATAATCTTATGAATTATAATAAGATTTTAAGCCAAAGAAATAAATTACTGAAAGATTTATATTTGAAACCGGACTTAAAAGATACTCTGGATGTATGGGATCTGCAGTTAGCTGAATATGGAAAGAAAATTATTCAGCACAGAGAAAAGTTTATTGAAGATATTAACAAAATTATTCGACCAATTCATAAGAAATTAACAAATAATAAAGAAATTCTTGAAGTCCATTATCAGAAAAATTGTGAAGAGAACGATTTATATGAAAAGATTTTGGAAAATCGGGAAAAAGACATGAAGTATAAAACCACTTCGGTTGGACCACATAGAGATGATGTTCTTTTCTTTAATGGAGAGATGAATATCAGAACTTATGGAAGTCAGGGACAGAAACGAACAGTGGCCTTATCTCTGAAATTGGCTGAAATAGAGTTAGTAAAAGAATTGATTCATGATACACCGGTATTATTGCTGGATGATGTTTTGTCAGAATTGGATTCCGGAAGACAGAATCATCTGTTACAGAGTCTTAATGAGATTCAGACGATTATTACATGTACCGGATTAGATGAATTTATTGAAAACAGATTTAAAATCAATAAAGTCTTTCAGGTATCAGAAGGAAGGGTACAAGAGAAGACCGTTTAAGTATGGAAATAGAACCACTTAAAATTTTGAAAGGAGTTACTAAAAATGAGTAACAACACAAATGTAACAAATGAATATGGAGCAGATCAGATTCAGGTTTTGGAAGGATTGG
>CACXEU010000053.1 GCA_902766735.1 uncultured Lachnospiraceae bacterium | reverse complement strand
TTGTAATTAATCATGGTCTTGGAACATCTGTAGTAATGATTAAGAATGAAAATGCTGCAGGTGGAGAAGAAACAACAGCTCCTTCAGAGGAAACAACAGCTGCAGAAGAAACAACGGAAGAACAGGCACAGGTTCCTGCAGCTCCAGTAGGTGTTACATACGCAGGGAATGAAACCCTTCCATATTACTTTGCGTGGGCGCCAAGTGCAAATGCTACAAGTTACAACGTATATGTAAATGGTCAGCTTGCTGCAACGGCGACAGGAACAGCAGCAAACTTAGATGCAGCTAACTTCCCGACAGCTGGCGAGTATACAATCGAGGTTACAGCTGTTAATGAAGCAGGTGAATCTGCGAAGTCTGCACCTTATGTTCATACAGTAGAAGCACAGACTACTACATATACAGTAACCGTTGATGGAACAAAGGTAGCTGATGTGGAAGCAGGAGAAACATATACACTTCCTACAGATGCTCAGTACGGTTATTTCTCAGGAAATGACCTTTATAAGGCAGGAGCAACAGTTACAGTAAACGATAACATTGAATTTACATCAGTAAACAGCGTTTCCGTATCAATGGCAAACGGTGCTGTAGTTAAGAATGTTGCACCGGCAGGAATTGCATTCCAGGCTAGTATCACAGTAAATGGAACAACAGAAGCAGTTAATTCAGCGTTCCTTACAGAAGGTATGTTAATTACAGCAAATGATCTTTACGAAGAACTGGGTGGCGGAGAACTTTCCTTAGACAGTAAGTACACATTTAAGAATGTTACGAATGAAGGTTGGTTTGGTAATGCAGTAGGAACATATCGCGCAGGTATCTCCGGTGTTACATCCGACAACTACATCAGAAAGTTTATTGCAAGAGGATATGCACAGTTAACATATACAGATGGAACTGTTACAACAGTTTACTCTGATATGTCACCGGTAAGAAGCATTAAGCAGGTAGCTCAGTCTGCAATTGCTGCAGGAGCAGGAAACGCATTCTTAGAAGAAATTGTAGCAGCTGAATAAGGAGGATTTAAGAATGAAAGAATTATACACCAGCCCAAAGGCTGAAGTAGTAGAGTTTGACGCAAAAGATGTAATCACAACAAGCGGTGTTCTTGATAACTTCGATGGAGTTACTGCAAATGAGGGTACTGGTTGGACAGGACTTTACTAAACAGAATATATTGGAACCCGGGTGGGAACACCCGGGTTTTTTATGTAAAAAAAGATGTGATGAAAACACAAAAAAACATTTTTATGATTTCTGACAAGGTAAAAGTATTTTATTTATGGGGGATGTCGGAAAAATATGATAAAAAAGTGTTAAAAAAACTTCAAAAATAAAAACCTTTTTGATTTTCGGAGATATTGAAAAACAAAAAATCCTTTGTTATAGTAAAATTATGAAAAAATGAGGAGGATTTTGCGATGAAGAAATCTATGAAAAAAGTCCTTTCTGTTATTCTTAGTTTAGCTTTGATTGTTACATCAATCACATTTACTCAGAGGACAGCAAAGGCAGCAGAAGAACTGACAGTTACAGCTGCTTTTGAAGCTGGTAGCGTTAATCAGATTCGAGTTAATTGGACAAATCCGGCAGAAGTCGTTGCGGATGCTGGATACACGTTTGGCTATTTCGTTAATGAAATAGGAGCTAACAATCATGCAATCGCTGCGAATGATTGGGATTGGACTCAGGCGAATCCGTCAGAAATTCGTACGATGCTTGATACTGTAAAAGGTACAAACGGCGGTTTGGTTTTTGATGAGAACGGTGGAGATTTCTCTATTATTGTAGTAATTTATAAAGATGGAGAAATTTATGCGCAGGGAACATCAAATACAATTACAGTAGCAAAATACGAGAACCACAACACTGATTTAAATCTCAGAACTACAAGTGTTGGAAGTGCAACATCTTTAGCGTGGGATAAGATTGGTGATGCGAATGGTAAAGACGCAACAAGCTATGTAGTATCTACATCTGATGGAAGTGTGAATGCTACAGTAAACGGAACTACTTTTACATATTCTACACCGGTTACACAGGATGAAAATGACACCAGAACATACAGCGTAACGGTAACTGCTTACAGTGGCAATGATGTTATTGCTACTACAAATGGTACGATTACAGATTTGGCTTACTTCTATGACTCTGGATCGGCACCAGCAGAACACACAAATGCAGATTTTTCGAATGCAACATGGGAAAAGGTTGGAGCAGACGGTGATGCTAATGAATACTATATTAATGATGACCATACATTGAGCAAGGGCGTTTGGTATAGTATTTACTCGCCACATTCTACAGCTGCTTACCACAATGAACGTACTAATTGTATCCTTGGAGATGCTTCTTCGTTTACTTTCCAACACAGTAATGTTAAGGAAATTTGGGTTAATGGTACAAAATACGGGAACCCTTCAACTGCGTTCAATAATCAGGGCGACTGCTCAGAACTTTCTTGTAAAGTTTTAAATTCAGGAGTGAATGTTATTACATTAGTACATAATGATGATACTACTGTAACATTTGGAATGAAAGTTCAGGGTGAACAGGCTCCGGATCAGTCTTATGACACAGTTACTGATTGGACGGTTGTTGGTACAGCTGTAAACGGTAATAAGTTCTACGTTTCAGAAGCGTTTAAGAATACAAAAATTAATACTGCAATCTATGGATTGTACAATCCTGCAACTTCTGCTCCATATTCACCAGCTACAAACACTGTTGAAGGTGGATCTATGTCATTTGCGATGGGAGATGCATCAGGAGTTAAGGGATCTATGAGTGCTGTATGGGTAGATGGTGTTAAGTATGCTAACAGAACAGCATCTGCATTTATGGATGGAGACCAGTTCCACATTTCGCAGGACGTATTTGCACTTGGTGCAAATGAAACAGAAAAAGAATTTGCTGTAACAATTGTGGGTGCAGCTAATTGTACATTTGGAGTGAAGGTTGTTGCACCAGCTGATGAAACAGCTCCGGATCAGACAATAACCGGATTTGACTGGGTAGCATTCCCGGGTGGCGTTTATGCAGAAGCTTTTGGACCGGAATCTAATCCTGTAGTAGATAAAGATGGAAATAAAGTATTTATTTCTTCCAATGCAATTGCTCAGGAAACAGGATTCTTTAAGACAGCAGATATTTATGGATTATATGATGATGCAGCACATGTACCGTATGTACCGGCAGCATGTACAGTTACAGGACCTACACTTTCATTTGCAATTACAAGTGCAAACATGAATACAATGACTAGTGTTTGGGTAGATGGTGTTAGATATGCTAACAACACAGCAAATGTTTATTTGGCAGGTGATCAGGTTCACTTATCACAGAATTTAATTGCGCTTGATGCAAATGAAACAGAAAAGATTACATATATCACTGTTAGAGGTGATGTTGATAATACATTTGCTATCAAGGTTGCAAAAGCAGCTACGTATGAAGTTTCAATTGATGGAACAAAGGTTGCTGATGTGACTGAAGGAGAAACATATACACTTCCTGCAGATGCTCAGTACGGTTACTTCTCAGAAAATGACCTTTATAAGGCAGGCGCAACAATTACAGTAAATGAAGATGTTGAATTAACATCATTAAATAGTGTATCTGTAACCATGGCAAACGGTGCTGTAATTAAGAATGCTGCACCGGCAGGAATTGCATTCCAGGCTAATGTCACAGTAAATGGAACAACAGAAGCAGTTAATTCAGCGTTCCTTACAGAAGGAATGTTAATTACAGCAAATGACCTTTTCGAAGAACTTGGTGGTGGAGAACTTTCATTAGATAGCAAGTATACATTTAAGAATGTTGCTAACGAAGGTTGGTATGGAAATACAGCTGGAACATATCGTGCAGGTATTTCCGGTGTAACATCTGACAACTACATTAGAAAGTTCATTGCAAGAGGATATGCACAGTTAACATATACAGATGGAACTGTTACAACAGTTTACTCTGATATGTCACCGATAAGAAGCATTAAGCAGGTAGCTCAGGCGGCAATTGCTGCAGGAGCAGGAAATGCATTCTTAGAAGAAATTGTAGCGGCTGAATAAGGAGGTTTGAAAGAATGAAAGAATTATACACCAGCCCAAAGGCTGAAGTAGTAGAGTTTGATGCAAAAGATGTAATTACAACAAGCGGTGTTCTTGATAACTTCAATGGAGTTACTGCAAATGAGGGTACTGGTTGGACAGGACTTTACTAAAAGATAGTTATGAATCCCTAAGCGAAAGCTTGGGGATTTTTTTGCGGAAAATAGCCATATTATATTTATGAAGATTTTGAAAAAATATATTGTAATTACAATTGCTGCATCTGTTTATGCAGGGGCAATCGCAATATTTTTAAACCCGAACAATTTGGCACCGGGAGGCGTTTCCGGTCTAGCAATGATCCTGGAAAGGCTTATACCGGTTTCGATTAGTTTTGGACAATGGATTCTGATATTAAATATTCCTATTATGGCCATAGGCATGCGAGTTTTTGGAAAGCGATTTGCTTTTAGTACAGTGTATACATTACTTGTTTCCTCATTCTTAGTAGATGCTTTGACGGAATTGAGTGGTGGAAGGGGAGTTTCTGATGATTTGATTATTAATGCACTTATTGGTGGAGCGTTAATGGGAGCAGCAATGGGAGCGATTTTTCGAATGGATACCACGACGGGTGGTGCAGATGTTGTAGTAAAGGTGGTCAGGCAATATAGACCAAATTTAAAAAGCGGTCAGATATTTTTAATGATTGATAGCAGTGTAATCTTTTTATCGACCATTATTTTCCGGAAAATTGAATTAGCATTATATGCTGTTGTAGCAATCTATGTATCATCTGTGATGATGAACCGGGTTTTATATGGTGCAGATGAAGCGTTGCTTTTATATATAGTAAGTGAGAAAAAAGAAGAGATAAAAGGAAGGTTGCTAGAAGAAATCAATGCAGGAATTACTATTTTAAATGGAACCGGAGCATATACAGGGAAAAATAGGGATGTGATTATGTGCGTAATTCATAAACAATCTTTGGTTAAAGTGAGAAAAATGATTAAAGGATTGGATCGTAAGTCTTTTATGGTGATTTCCAAAGCAGAGCAGGTGTTTGGAGAAGGATTTCAAAACCCAAACGAGCCGGAACATTAAAGAAATAGGGCGGTTTTATTGAAAAAAAAGTTGATTTGCATTATGATATAAAGAACGACAGATGAAAAAAAGAGGAAAAATAGATGGCAGTTTTAAAAGATGTAAAGAGAATTGTAATTAAGGTAGGTACATCCACATTAGCGTATCCGACGGGAAAAGCGAATATCAGACAGATGAAGAAGTTAGTTACAGTGATTTCAGATATTGTAAATTCAGGAATCGAAGTAGCATTGGTAACATCTGGAGCAATCGGCGTTGGTGTTGGAAAACTTGGGTTGTCTGAAAAGCCTACGGATACAGCGGGAAAGCAGGCGGCAGCGACTGTGGGACAATGTGAATTGATGTTTATGTATGATAAGTTCTTTGGGGAATTTGGTCATGTGGTTGGTCAGTTCCTTCTGACGAAGAGAGATGTGGACAATGATGAATGTCGAAAGAACATTATTAATGCATTTGAAAAGAACTTCGAATTTGGTGCGATTCCGGTAATTAATGAAAATGACTCGATTGCCATTGACGAAATTGTTTATGGGGATAATGATAATTTATCGGCCATTGTTGCAAAGCTGATTCATGCAGATGCATTGATTATTCTGACTGATATTGACGGATTGTATGATAGTAATCCGAATGAAAATGAATTTGCAAGACTGATTCCAGTTGTAGAGGAAATCACGGAGGATTTATACGAAATCGCCGGCGGAAGAGGTTCCACATTGGGAACGGGAGGAATGGCTACGAAGATTCAGGCAGCTGAGAATGCCACAAAAGCAGGAATCCCAACCATTGTAATGCACGGAGAAAATCCAGAAAATATTTATAGGGCGTTGGATGGACATCAGATTGGAACTTTTTTTGTGAGTAAATAGATTGAAAAATTTAATGGTTGAAGGTGAGGGATATAATGAAAAAGTTGCTCTTTGTCATTAACCCGAAAGCGGGACAAAAGAAAAGGAAGAATTATGCTGTTGGCGTGGTGGATATTTTCGAAGCGGCAGGCTATCAAGTCGGAATAAAGTATACGAAGAAGAGGCACGATGCTACCGGATTGGTCGCAAAATACGGAAATCGCGTGGACTTGATTGTTTGTATGGGCGGAGATGGAACATTGAATGAAGTGATTGAAGGTATGCTAAAGAGTCATGTAACGACGCCTTTGGGATACATTCCTGCGGGGTCGACTAATGATTTCGCAAACAGTCTTGGATTGAGTTCTGACCCGATTGAACAGGCGAAGAATATTGTTTCGAAAGAGGCAAGATTATTGGATATGGGATGCTTTAACGGAAGATACTTTGTTTATACTGCATCAGCAGGAGCCTTTACGAAAACCTCATATTCCACACCGCAAAAACTGAAAAACAAGTTGGGACACGCGGCTTATATTTTTGCAGGAGCAAAAGAGATTTTTCGGATTAAACCGTTGCACCTGAGAATTGAATTGGAAAATAGAACCATAGTGGGTGAATATGTTTTTGCGGCAATTAATAATGCAACAAAAGTTGGCGGTATTATGAAAATTGATAAGGACTTAGTGAAGTTCAATGATGGCGTGTTTGAATTGTTATTGATTGATTTTCCGAAAAATCCGATGGAATTTATGAAGACGGTTAATAAATTGTTCCGTCAGGATTTTACAGGAAAGATTCAGTTGATGCATATTAGTAAAGCACGAATAACGAATTGCAATGACATTGACTGGTCTCTGGACGGAGAGGAAGAAAAGGGACGTGAAGTTGTTGAATTCCATGTGGTTCAGGATGCTATCAGGTTTATATATTAAAAGATGTAAGTGGGGTACTAGATGACAGTTACAAAAAATGAAGTGATGAATCGCATCAGAAACTATTCGGAAACCTGTGAAAAGAATGGAACGGTTGAAAAAGAATTGTTTTCGAAGTATGGGGTTAAAAGAGGCTTGAGAGATTTGAATGGTAAGGGCGTTCTTACTGGTGTGACAAATATCTCCAGAATCGAATCTTCGAAAATGGTTGATGGTGAAAGTATTCCTTGTAAAGGAGAGTTGTATTATCGAGGATACAGAATAGAAAATCTGGTGGATGGATTTCAGAAGAGTGGACGGTTTGGTTTTGAGGAAACTGCATACTTGCTTCTCTTTGGAGAATTACCGAATGAAGAAGAATTGGAAGAGTTTAAGCAGATTCTTTCGACTTGTAGAAGATTGCCGAAAAATTTTGTGCGAGATGTTATTATGAAAGCTCCGAGTACGGATATCATGAACTCTTTGACAAGAAGTGTACTTACATTGGCATCTTATGACAAGGAAGTTAGCGACACTTCTGTGGAGAACGTGATACGTCAGTCGATGGAATTGATTGCACTGTTTCCGTTACTTGCTGTATATGGTTATCATGCGTGCAACCATTACATTAAGGGGAATAGTTTTTACATTCATAAACCTAAACAGGAATTGTCTGTCAGTGAAAATTTTCTTCGGATATTGCGGCCGGACAAGAGTTACACTGAGCTAGAGGCGAAAGTTCTAGATATTGCTTTTGTGCTTCATATGGAACATGGTGGTGGGAATAATTCTACTTTTACCACCAGAGTGGTAACGTCTTCCGGATCGGATACTTATTCAACCATTGCAGCAGCATTATCGTCTTTAAAGGGGCCAAGACATGGTGGGGCTAATATTATGGTTGTGAAGATGTTTAAAGACATCAAGAAGAATGTGAAGGATTTGACAGATGAAAAGGAAGTTAAGGAATATCTAAGAAAGATTTTAAATAAGCAGGCGTTTGATCGTCGTGGTTTGATATATGGAATGGGACATGCGGTTTATTCCATCTCTGACCCACGTGCAGAAATCTTTAAGAAATTTGTGGAAGAATTAGCTGTGGAAAAAGGAAGAGAAAAAGATTTTGCGTTGTATTCCATGATTGAGCGATTGGCACCGGAAGTAATCGGTGAAGAAAGACATATTTATAAAGGTGTTAGTGCCAATGTGGATTTTTACAGTGGTCTGGTGTATAGCATGCTGGATATTCCGGAAGAGTTATATACTCCGATGTTTGCGATTGCAAGAATTGTGGGATGGAGTGCACATCGTCTGGAAGAAATCATTAATGCGGAAAAAATCATGAGACCGGCATATATTAGTGCTTGTGGGTATAATGAATATAAAGATATTACGGAAAGATAAGGGGAAATCCAGTGCAATATGTGCTGGATTTTTCCGTCTTGAGAGAGGGAAATATGAGATTAACAGAGAGTGACATCAAAAAGATTAAAGAAGAAATTGAACATAGAAAGCTGGTATTGCGTCCGAGAATTCTTGAGGATGTGAAGGCAGCAAGGGCTCAGGGGGATTTGAGCGAAAACTTTGAGTATAAAGCAGCAAAGAAAGAAAAGAATCAGAATGATGGGCGAATCAGATACCTGGAGCGTGTACTGAAGACAGCGACAATCCTTCGGGATGATTCAGCTGAAGATGAAGTAGGACTGAACAAGACGGTGCAGGTGTATTTCGAAGAAGATGATGAAGTGGAAACCTTTAAAGTAGTTAGTACCATGCGAGGGGATACTGTTAGTGGAAGAATCAGTAATGAATCACCAATGGGAAAAGCCTTGATGGGACATAAGGTGGGAGACAGAATTGAAATTAAGGTGAATGAGAATTACAGCTATTATGTGGTGATTCGATCTATTGAAAATACAGGAGAAGAAGATACGGATACGATTCGAACCTATTAGAAAACCGGAGGGAAAACAATGGCTAAATCAGAAAAACAAAAAATGAAACTGTTGGCATTGCTGGAAATTCTCAAGGAATTCACGGATGAGGAGCACGGAATCTCCATGAGCGAGATTATCAGTCAATTGGAACAGCGGGAAATCCATGCGGAACGAAAATCCATTTATTCGGATATTACGTTGTTGAATGATAATGGATATGAAATTGAAAAAAGCAAAGAAAAAGGAAATGTGAATTATTGTCTGCTAAACAGGGATTTTGAATTGCCGGAATTGAAATTGTTGGTGGATGCGGTTCAGGCTTCGAAATTTATTTCGGAAAAGAAATCTAATGAGTTGATTAAAAAGATTGAGGCATTGGCAAGTAAATATCAGGCGAGAGCTTTGCAAAGACAGGTTTATGTGGCTAATCGAGTAAAAACAAACTATGAAAGCGTTTATTACAATATTGATGACATTAATCAGGCTATTAATTCCAATAGCCGGATTTCCTTTGATTATTTCGAGTGGACCTTGGAGAAAACAATGGAGCTTCGTGAAAACGGAAAGAAGAGCGCTATCAGTCCATGGGCTTTGATGTGGGATGATGAAAATTATTACATGGTGGCTTTCGATGGGGAAAGTGAAACAATTAAGCATTACCGCGTTGATAAAATGCGTCGAATCACCTTGGAAAATATCCCTCGTGATGGGAAGGAAAATTTTGAAAAGTTTGATATGGCTGTTTATGCAAAGAAAGTATTCAATATGTTTACAGGAAATGAACAGGTCGTGAAACTAGAATTTAAAAGGCGTATGATTGGTGTGGTAATGGATCGATTTGGAAAAGATGTCATGATTATGCCAGGAGAGGGAGATACCTTTGTGGTAAATGTTAAGGTGAGTGTTAGCAATATGTTTTTTGGATGGATTATTGGACTAGGCGATGGTGTAAAAATCTTAGGCCCGGATCCGGTGTTGGAACAGTTTCGAAAAGAAATGGAAAGAATTCGGGATCAGTATTGTTAGTGTTGGAGAATTGTTTATGGAGAAAAAGAGGGGAAAACTATATTTGTTTACCGGATATGCTCCGGGTGCAGGAAAGAGTTATCTTATGGTGCAGAGAGCTGTGGAACAAAGTGAGAATCGAAAGGTCGTTATTGGGTTCCTGAATTCGGATCATCGTGATGTGGCACAAATTTTAAAAGACCATCATGTGAAACGAATGTTTCGCAGAAAATATTCGGTGAAGAAAGTTTTAGAACAGCATCCGGATGTGGTCGTTATGGATGAATTGGGAATGTATGGTTTTAATAAAGATCAGAAAAGTTTTGTGTATCAGGATGTGGAAGTGATGTTGGAGGCGGGAATTGATGTGTATGCTTCAGCGAATCTTAAACGGTTTCAGAGTTTGAATCCGAAATTTAAGGAAATCACAGGAATTGGAATTAAAACCACCATTCCGGATTCTTTCCTGAATATGGCGGAAGCGATTATCTTTGTGGACCGGGAACCTGCTCTGATGCGATTAGATTTCAGAAAAGGAAGACTTTTTGAACGGGAACGAATGAATTCAAGAATCATGCAGAAGAATTTTAAATTAGATAATTTAAAGGCTTATCGTTCCCTGTGTCTGAAAATTTTAAAGGAATCTTATCGGGAAAAACTGGAAATTTACCAAAGAAATTCCTAGCGGGAATAAACAGAGGCATTTAGGAATACAATAAAGTAACGAAGTCGGGTGTGGAAATGCTTGAAAGATTATATCGAAAAAAGGGTTGTAGAAAATGCCAGATTTATTATTGAACACAATGCTACTGTAAGGGATTGTGCGAAATGTCGGGGGAATAGCAAGAGCACGGTACATAAAGATGTATCGGAGCGAATTTGGGAAGTTGACCGGGAAATTGCTGTGGAAGTGCGGAAGGTTCTTAATAAGAATAAAGCAGAACGCCATATCCGTGGTGGTATGGCAACAAAGAAAAAGAAAAGCCTTGCTAAATTAGCAAGGCATTGTAATCGGGGGACCTAGAGGGAATTTCACCCTCTAGGTTGAGTATGAAAAACTTAAAATACGCCAATAGGGTATGACGTATTCAACTATGTTGTACCAACTGAATGGTACTTTCATAGAATATAATAGAAAATTGAAGTAAATGTGAATAAAATGTTAACAAACTGTTAAAAAGGTCGAAAAAAGCAAAAAAATCAGAATTCCATCACTTTTATGAATTTATAATGTACAGATTATCAAAAAATTGTTATACTTTATTATGGTATGGATATGATAATAACATACGAGATGAGATAAGCGAATGTGCGTAAAGGAGTTATGTGTATGTTTAATACAGATATTGGTATAGATTTAGGAACTGCAAGTATTTTAGTATATATTAAAGGGAAAGGTGTTGTATTAAAGGAACCGGCAGTGGTGGCCGTCGACAGAGATACGGAAAAAATTAAGGCGGTGGGTGAAGAAGCACGCTTGATGATTGGAAGAACACCGGGAAATATTCTGGCTGTCAGACCGATGAAACAGGGGGTTATTTCAAACTATTCTATTACAGAACAGATGATTCGTTACTTTATCCAGAAGTCGATTGGAAAGCGCTCTTATAAAAAACCAAGAATCTGTATCTGCATTCCGAGTGAAGCCACTGAAGTCGAGAAGAAAGCTGTAGAAGATGCAGCATATCAGGCAGGAGCCAGACACGTATACACTGTGGAGGAACCTTTGGCAGCGGCTATTGGATCAGGAATTGAAATTCAGAAACCTTGCGGAAATATGATTGTGGATATCGGTGGAGGTACTACGGATATTGCTGTGATTTCTCTGGGGGGAACGGTTGTCAGCACCTCTGTAAAAGTGGCAGGCGATGATTTTGATGAAGCAATCATCAGACATATGAGAAAGAAACATAACCTTTTGATTGGAGAGAGAACTGCTGAGGAAATTAAGATTGGCATCGGGACTTGTTTTAATAAATCGGAGACGCAGCGTATGGAAGTGCGTGGAAGAAATCTGGTTACAGGATTGCCGAAAACTGTTGAGGTGACTTCCGATGAAACGGAAGAAGCATTGCGAGATGCTACAAACAGTATTGTGGAAGCAGTACACAGAGTTTTGGAAAAAACTCCGCCAGAATTAGCAGCGGATATTGCCGTAAGAGGAATTGTTCTCACCGGTGGCGGATGTCTGTTGCGTGGATTAGATGAACTCATTGAATCAAAAACAGGAATTAATGTTATGACGGCAGAAGATCCGATGACGGCAGTAGCCATTGGAACAGGGCAGTATATTGATGTCATTGATGAACAGAATAAAGAATAAATTGAAATAAGATAGTCGTCCGGCCGGATGGCTTTCTTATTCTTTAAGGGTAATGATTGTGTAGGAGCAAAAGAAGATATAGGAAGGTCTTATGAAATCAATCAGTGGATATGTTGAAAGTATAACATTCAGAAATGAAGACAATGGATTTACCGTATTGACATTATTGAGTGGTAAAAAGACAATAACTTGTACCGGTGTGTTTGGATATATCGGTCCGGGAGAATATATGGAAATTGAAGGGGATGAAAAGTTTCATGAGATGTACGGAGAACAGATTCAGGTAAGAGAATATCGAATCGTTCCAGCATCAGATGAGCATTCCATTCGAAAGTACTTAGGGTCCGGTGCTATTAAGGGAATCGGTGCTGTTCTTGCAGACCGCATCGTGAATAAGTTTGGTGAGGATACGCTAAGAGTCATTGAAGAAGAACCGGAATTGCTAGCAGATATTCGCGGAATTACCATTCATAAGGCAATGGATATTTGTCAGCAGGTGGAAGAAAAGAAAGACATGAGAGATGCCATGATTTTTCTTCAGGGATATAATATTACGCCGGCACTTAGTTCGAAACTGTTTTCGCTGTATGGTGGGAAAATCTATGAAATTATTCAGAAAAATCCATACCGCCTGGCGGATGATGTGACAGGGGTCGGATTTAAAACAGCGGACGAAATTGCCCGGAGGGCAGGTGTTGCAGTGGATGCAACCATTCGAATTAAAAGCGGAATGTGTTATGCCTTGACGGATGCGTCTTCTAATGGTCATACATATCTTCCAAAAGCCCAACTGGTAGAGCGAACTGTGAATCTTTTGGGACTTAGGGATCAATATATGAATCCGGATGGGACATTTAATATGGACCTGTTGGATAATTGTTTTACCGAATTGGTATTGGAAAAGAAATTAATTGTGAAAGAGATTGATGATGCACAGGCCGTGTTCTTATCTTCTTTCTATTATATGGAACTGAATATTGCAAGAATGCTATTGGAACTAAATATTTCAACACCGGAAGATGAATATATCATTGGTGTGAAGATGGATACCATAGAAAAAATGACCGGGATTCATTTGGACGAACTCCAGAAACAAGCGGTCGTTCAGACGCAAAACTACGGAATTTCTGTAATTACCGGTGGACCTGGAACAGGAAAGACCACAACGATTAATGCCATCATTCAGATGTTTGAATCGGATGGGATGAAGGTGAGTCTTGCAGCACCGACGGGAAGAGCTGCGAAGCGAATGACTGAGGCAACAGGACATGAGGCCAGAACCATTCATCGTATGCTGGAAATATCCGGTGGCGCGGAAAGCGAACAAGCAGACGCCCGGTTCGGCAGAAATGAAGAAAATCCATTGGAGACAGATGTACTGATTATTGATGAAATGTCCATGGTAGACACTTTCCTAATGCATGCACTTCTTCGCGCCACTGCGGTTGGAACGAAAATCATCTTTGTGGGTGATGTGAACCAGCTGGCCAGTGTGGGGCCGGGAAATGTGTTGCGGGATATGATTGAATCGAATTGCTTTAGTGTGGTGCGATTGACAAAGGTATTTCGTCAGGCAGGAGAAAGTGGTATTGTCCTAAATGCTCATAAAATCAATGCGGGAGAAGAGGTTGTGTTAGATAATAGCACAAAAGATTTCCTGTATATAGAAAGAGAAAATGCTCAGGCGGCGTTAAATGCCACGGTAGGATTACTTCTTAGCAAACTGCCGGATTATGTGAATGCCCAGCCAATGGATATTCAGGTGCTAACGCCAATGCGAAATGGAATTTTGGGGGTAAATTCTCTAAATCCTTACATTCAGCAATATATGAATCCTCATGGACCGGATAAGAATGAAAAAGAAATCGGTGGCACCACCTTCCGGGAAGGAGATAAGGTGATGCAGATAAAAAACAATTATCAGTTGGATTGGGAACAACGAACAGATACTGGACGTTATGTGGATTCCGGTACAGGGGTTTTTAATGGGGATATGGGTGTAATTACCTTGATAAATAATACAACAAATTATATCGAGGTACGTTTTGATGATAATCGATATGTAACTTACGATACAAAACAGGCGGAAGAATTGGAACTGGCTTATGCAGTGACGATTCACAAATCTCAGGGTAGTGAATATCCGGCAGTGATTATTCCACTGGTTTCGGGAACACCAATGTTAATGACGAGAAATCTGTTGTATACCGGTGTGACCAGAGCGAAGTCCTGTGTTTGTATTGTGGGACGTAAGGAAATGTTCCAGAGTATGATTCACAATGAAGATCAACATAAGAGATACTCGGGACTAAAATGGCAATTAGAAAATTATTAGACGTAGGGGGAATATGAAAGAAATTTTTAAACGGGTGATTGGACTTTTGTTCCCAAAAGTTTGCCCAGGGTGTGGAAACATTATTCATGAAAAAGAACTGGTTTGCGAATCCTGCAGGAAGGAAGTAGAAATCCTGAAGAAGGATTGTTGTGCAAGATGTGGGAAAAAGCTTTTAACGAACACATCATTGTATTGCCAAACCTGTAAAAAGAGAAGTCGCCGGTTTGATGAAGGGGTATCCGTATTCCGGTATCAGGGAATATTAAAAAAATCCATTCATCAATTTAAATATGATAATTTGAGACAATTTTCCGACTATTACGGAACGGTTGCCTGGGAACAAAATAGGGAAAAACTTAATGTCTGGAATCCGGAGTGCATCGTTCCGGTTCCAATGTTTCGGGGAAAGGAAATTCGCCGGGGGTATAATCAGGCTACGGTTTTTGCGAAAAGTCTTTCGAAAAAATCAGGAATTCCCGTAAAGGAAAATCTTCTTATCCGAAGAAAAAACACAAAACCGCAAAAAGGATTAACCGATGAGCAGAGGATGGAAAATCTGAAAGGAGCCTTTGCGGTGGATTGGAAGAGTGTGAAGGGGATGACGTCGGTGTTGCTAGTGGATGACATTTATACTACGGGCAGTACCATGGATGTATGCGCCGGACTTTTAAAGAAAGCAGGTGTAAAGAGAGTATACTTTCTTTGTATTGCAACCGGAAAAGATTATGAAGCGTAGTTATGCCGTGGAGTAAACCGCGGTATAACGGATTGCTTTGATGGAAAAAATATTGTTGACGCGTATTGATTTTCGTGTTATATTTAGTAAACAGGCGATAAGTCTTTTTTTTATGCTGTAAAAAAATAGACTTTCATATACAAAAAAATGCGGAGGTGAAACTCATGAGAACAAAGATTACATTAGAATGTACAGAATGTAAGCAGCGTAATTACAATACAACAAAGGATAAGAAAACTCATCCAGACAGAGTTGAAACAAAGAAGTATTGTAAATTCTGCCAGAAACATACATTACACAAGGAAACAAAGTAGTTTTAGTGAATGGAGGAATAAAGATGGCAGACAAGAAGGAAAAGAAGGGCTTTAAGGCTTGGTGGGCAGGACTTAAAGGTGAATATAGCAGAATCATCTGGCCTGATAAACCGACTGTAGTAAGACAGACTATTACAGTTATTGTTGTAACAATTATCATTGGTATTCTTATTGCTTTAATTGACAGCGTAGTTCAGTTAGGAATTGGTGCTTTAATTAAAAAATAAGAAAATGAGGTGATTAGATGTCAGAAGCAAATTGGTACGTTGTTCATACCTATTCAGGTTATGAGAACAAAGTGAAGACTAATATTGAACAGACTATCGAAAATAGAAAACTGCAGGACCAAATCTTAGAGGTTTCAGTTCCGACACAGGAAGTGGTTGAATTAAAGAATGGTGTGAGAAAAGTATCTGAAAAGAAATTGTTTCCAGGTTATGTTCTTATTAACATGGTAATGAATGATGATACATGGTACGTTGTTCGTAACACCAGAGGTGTAACAGGCTTTGTTGGACCAGGATCAAAACCGGTTCCTTTAACAGATAGAGAAATGCTTACATTGGGTATTAAGAAAGATAAAATCGAAATCGATTTTGTTGTTGGTGATACCGTGGCAGTTGTTGCCGGCGTGTGGGCAGGTACAGCAGGTGTCATTAAACGAATCGATGAAGGTCGTCAGACAGTTACAATTAATGTCGATATGTTTGGTAGAGAAACTCCGGTAGAATTAGGTTTTGCCGAAGTGAAAAAAATGAATTAAAACCGTTAGGTTTTAAGAGAGCAGTATTGCTCATAGAGCTCTGCGTTGCAGGGCAGTGGGAGGGATTCCCGATAATACCACAATTTTTAGGAGGTGCACAAAAGTGGCAAAGAAAGTAGAAGGTTACATTAAATTGCAGATCGAAGCTGGAAAAGCAACACCAGCTCCACCAGTTGGTCCTGC
>CACXEU010000052.1 GCA_902766735.1 uncultured Lachnospiraceae bacterium | reverse complement strand
GGCGGAACGTGAGGCAAAAGAAAAAGGGTTATCTGAGGCAGTCAGATAGACTGTCCCAGAAATAACCCTGTGAAAGTGAAACATGTGAATGTCTAAGATCGTGGACTCTTATCTTTTTAACTCCCGCCATAAATGAACCTCTCTCAATTTCATGCTCAAAATATCTCTTAGTAAAAGGAAAGAGTCTGTCGTTAGGTTTAATTTCATACTGCGAAGAAATAAATTCCTGAATTTCTAATGAAAGAAAATCCGGTATAACAATAGTTCTAATACTCTTAACAGTCTTAGGGCTGGTAATCATATCCTCACCTTTTACCCTCTGATAGTTTTTATTGATTGTTAACTTATTATTTTCGAAGTCAAAGTCAGCAGGTGTCAGTGCTAACAATTCTCCTAATCTAAGTCCACACCAATAAAGGATTTCAAATCCATAAAAAGAATAAGGCTTATCCATTACACATTTAATAAACTTTCCGTATTCTTCTTGTGTCCAAAACTCCATCTCAGAGTGTCTTTTATCTCCCATGCCTCCTGCAATCCTTGCAGGATTGTTTCTTAGTTCATAAAATTTGACTGCGTGATTAAAGATTGCGCTAAGCTGTGTATGGAGTGTTGCCAGATAAGATTTAGAATATCCTTCTCCATTGTTATCCCTATACTCAATCATCTGTTTTTGCCAATGTCTTACATGCTTAGGTGTAATCTCATTCATTCTCATATCACCAAAGTATGGCAATAACTTTGATCTGATAATTGTTTCCTTTCCAAACCAAGTTGTTTTCTTTATTCTGTGTCTTAGGTCATCTTCATACACTTCCACAAACTTACTAAAAGTCATATTTAAACTAAAATTTCTTTTTTCTATTTCTTTTCGCTCCCAAGCCTGGGCTTCTGATTTTGTCTTAAAACCTCTCTTGGTTGTCTGCTTCTTTTCTCCAAAGTAATCTGTATATCGATAGATCACTTTCCACTTTCCTGTTTGTTCATCTTTTAATACTGACATTTTTACCTCCTATTCTTCTGCGTATACTAGCTTCTTAAAAAAGTACTTGCTGTTAACTTTTCCTCTAATAACGATATAACCTTGTTCTTTTAACTCCTCATTGAGCTGTTTAATAATTACATAGGCCTTCCCTCTTGATATATGAAGAATCTCCGCGATATCTTCTGCCTCTAAAAATAATTTCTCTGTCATATCAATAATCTCCTTTCGATTTAATTTTTCTTTGTGGTGTATTTTCATCGTAGTTCTAATTTAACTTATTTTTTTCATCTTGAAGAGTAAGTAGTACTTACCCTTCTTGACTCTATTTTTGACTCTAGCACCATTTTCATCAAAAAGTGGCTTGCAGGTTGTATCACCCCTCTCAATCCCTTTATTTACGGGCATTCCACGCAAAAAAAGCCCGATTAATCTTTCGATTAATCGAGCTAAAATATCATATATACGATTTTTGTTGCCTAAATGTTGCCTGTAAGCCTTTCAATTAGGCTAAAACCCTTTATTTATAGGGGGTTATAATACCAGAAATAACGTTTGCATTACTCCATCTCGATTGTTCCAGGTGGCTTACTCGTCAAGTCGTACATTACTCGATTGACTCCTTTCACCTCATTGATAATTCGATTCATTACCTTATTCAACACTTCAAACGGGATTTCTGCTGCTTCGGCAGTCATGAAATCGATTGTTCTTACCGCTCTCAGTGCTACGGCATAGTCGTATGTTCTTTCGTCTCCCATAACACCTACGGAACGCATATTAGTTAATGCTGCGAAGTACTGGTTTGGCATCCATGGTGCTTCTACGCCATTTTCTTTTTCGTACTGTGCTGCTGCATTGTCAACTTCTTCACGGTAGATTGCATCTGCATCCTGTACGATTTTTACCTTTTCGCCGGTAACTTCACCGATGATTCGGATTCCCAGTCCTGGACCAGGGAATGGCTGACGGAATACTAATTCCTTTGGAATTCCGAGTTCCAGTCCTGCTTTACGAACTTCGTCCTTGAACAGGTCACGAAGTGGTTCGATGATTTCCTTGAAATCTACTGTATCAGGTAATCCACCTACGTTGTGGTGGGATTTGATGACTGCGGATTCTCCGCCCAGACCGCTTTCTACCACGTCAGGATAAATGGTTCCCTGTGCGAGGAAGTCTACGGCTCCGATTTTCTTTGCTTCTTCTTCAAAGACACGGATGAATTCCTCTCCGATGATTTTTCTCTTTGCTTCCGGTTCTGATACGCCGGCCAGTTTTCCGTAGTAGCGTTCCTGTGCATTGACACGAATGAAGTTTAAGTCGAAGTCACCCTGTGGTCCAAAGACTGCTTCTACTTCGTCTCCTTCGTTTTTACGTAAGAGTCCGTGATCTACGAATACGCAGGTCAGCTGTTTTCCGATTGCCTTGGAAAGTAATCCTGCTGCCACGGAGGAATCGACACCACCGGACAAAGCCAAAAGTACCTTTCCGTCTCCTACTTTTTCACGAATTGCCTTGATGGATTCTTCCACGAAGGAATCCATCTTCCAATCACCTGCGCATCCGCAGACATTATATACATAATTGCTTAAAATTTCTTTTCCGCGAACGGTGTGAAGTACTTCCGGATGGAACTGGATGGCATATAATTTCTTTGCCTCATTTTCTGCTGCTGCCACCGGACAATCTGCTGTATGAGCTACGATTTTGAATTCCGGTGCCACCTGAGAGATGTAGTCAAAATGACTCATCCATACCACGGAGTCTTCTTCTAAATCCTTGAATAATTTTGATGTCACATCAAAATGAGTTTCGGTTTTTCCGTATTCACGAACAGGAGCCTTTTCTACCTTTCCACCTAAGATGTGCTGCATGAGCTGTGCTCCATAGCAAAGTCCTAATACCGGAATTCCTAATTCAAACAATTCCTTTGTATAGGTTGGTGCACCTTCTTCATAACAACTGTTTGGTCCACCGGTTAAAATGATTCCCTTCGGATTCATTTCTTTAATCTTTTCGATATCTGTTTTATAAGAATAGATTTCACAGTATACATTGCATTCTCTGACACGACGGGCAACCAACTGGTTATACTGTCCACCGAAGTCAATGACAATTACTAACTCTCTGTTCATGTTTCCTCCTATTTACTCTCTTTGTAAATGTTTATAGGGCAAAACGCCCATTGCCTAAGTATCAATTTTACCCCATTTTTCTTTATTACGCAATATCAACGGTGGGGTGTTTTTGCTGAAATATTCGGGTCTATTCTCATTCTTTTCGGCTCTTTTGCTTAAAAGCCTTCTTTTTTTCTCATCAGTCGATTCTCTTTTCGGAGCAATGCTGCGTTCCACTCGGCCTTCTGTGCCTCGGTTTCCACAATGAGTTTTGGCACCGATGTTGGTCGGTCATTGTCATCCATGGCCACCATCACAAAATATGCCCGGTTAATTGGTCGACGGGTTCCGTCAATACTTTCCACATAAGTGTCAATGCGCACTTCCATGGATGTGTTTCCGGTATAAGTTACATAGCCAATGAGCACTAACAATTCATTCTCATAGGCTCCTTCCTTAAAGACTAGGTGATCTATAGCTGCTGTAGTGACATTGTTTCGCATGGAATGTCTCTTTGCCACGATTCCTGCTGTCTCGTCGATCAGCTGAAGCAGAGCTCCACCAAACAATCGTCCACCACCGTTTAAATCCCCCGGCTTAATTACATGTACCTGCTCTGTTCTTGAAAACTCTACTTTCTTTCCTTCCATCATTGCCTCCACTTCTTTTTCTGACCCAACAAAGCACCGGATATATCATCGACATATCCGGTGCTCTTCTATCTTAAATACCCTCCCTCTACTATTTCGGGTAACTACAGGTCTTTTCTTTCCTTCTTCCTACCTCTTCTCACTTCTCTTCGCTTTCGGAAACTCTTCGCCATAACTCCTATTCCGATTTACCATATTTATTCGGATCTTTTGTCTCCCTCTACGACTTTACCTGTTCAACACTCCCGTTACAGCCATCTCCGTTCCGCTGTAATCCTTTCGTTAAGCATCCTCTGCTTCTCTTGAATCTCATACTGAGTTGACATTCAGTATCCCGTTACCTTACTTTCTATGTAGAAGAATTAGGTATTTATTTCTTCTTTGTACCTTGAATATAGCACTGTTTTCAGGCTTTGAAAACCCCTTTTTCATAGAAAAAAAATCTTCGTATAACTTGCCAAAATCCATTGAAATGAAATCAATTTTTTGAATTATTTTTTTAGGCAAAATGTCTAAATGCTGCTTTAAAGTAGTAGAGTATTAACTGATTAACACCTCTTACAAGCAAAAAAATAGAACGAAGCTTTCACTCCATTCTATTTCTGCTTTTCTAATTCTTCTTTCGCAATCCCAAGCATTTTCGCACCTTCTTCCAGAGTTAACTTTCCGTTTTTTATCAACTCCTGAATGAGTTCTTTCTTACTTTCTTTCTTCACCATCTCAATATATTCTTCTTCATTGAATTCCGTAAACAGCATATCCTTCACCTCCGCCTTATGCGTCAAAAGAATATCCCCAAGAACATTCTCCTCAATGCACTGATTCACAGCCTTGTCTATTGCTGTCTCGATTGTATCATAGATTTTTTTGTTTTGGTAGATACAATCAATAAAATACGAATAATCTCGAAGAGGTTTACATTTTTCGACTATTCTCTTGTTGTAGCCGGCATTGATATTTAACATAATGGCTTTACACTCTAAGATATCCGTCTGCTCAGCAAACATATCCGTAAGCTTTAGTTCCATACGTTCCGGAAAATCCCCCTTTCCAACGTAGAACACATAGTACTGAGGTGTAGGAAGTTTTATCTGGGCAGTCCCATATACATTTAACTTATTTATGGTAATAAATTTTTCGTAGAGCTTTGCAAAGTAAAATACTCCACGAATTGGCATGTTAGGATTAAAAGTACTTTGGTGCTCATAAAGAGATAAAATTTCATCGGTAGCAACAATACAGGAAACATCGTTTTTGTAACCGAGATAAATGATATCCTCAATGGTCGTAATAGTAAGGTCATCCGGATCCGTGTAATCCTTATCGTTTAAGGCATTATACAGTGATAAAAGATAATCCTTTCGTTCCTCGTTCCCAAAGATGTAATTAAATAATTTATCCTTATGCTTTCTTTGAATCATAACAGTCCCCCTTTTTCAGCACATCACAAAAAGTTTATATATATATACATTTATTATATACAAACTTTTTGTGATGTCAATATATAAAAAGAAACAGCTACACTTTTATGTAACTGCTTCCATTCTCTTACTTCAACAACTTTTTCAGATATTTTCCGGTATAGCTGGTTGGGTGTTTTGCCACCTCTTCCGGGGTTCCCTTCACCACTACGGTTCCCCCCCGGTCACCACCATCTGGTCCCATATCAATAATGTAATCTGCCACCTTAATCACATCCAGATTGTGTTCGATTACCACTACTGTATTTCCTTCTTCGGTCAAACGGTGAAGAATTTCTACCAGTTTATGCACATCTGCAAAATGCAATCCGGTAGTCGGCTCATCTAAGACATAAATGGTCTTTCCTGTACTGCGGCGGCTCAACTCTGTTGCCAGTTTGATACGCTGGGCTTCACCGCCGGACAATGTCGTAGACGGCTGACCCAACTTCACATAACCTAACCCTACATCATAAAGGGTCTTTACCTTATTATAAATTCTTGGGACGTTCTTAAAGAAGTCCATTGCTTCTTCCACCGTCATCTCAAGAACATCGTAAATATTCTTACCCTTATATTTTACCTCCAGTGTTTCCCTGTTATATCGCTTTCCGTCACAAACTTCACAAGGCACATACACATCCGGAAGGAAATGCATTTCCACTTTCAGAATACCGTCTCCGGAGCAGGCTTCACATCGTCCACCCTTAACGTTAAAACTGAAACGTCCTTTTTTATATCCTCGCTCCTTGGCATCTACAGTTGCGGCAAAGAGATCTCGAATCATGTCAAACATACCGGTATAGGTTGCCGGATTGGAACGAGGCGTTCTTCCGATTGGTGACTGATCAATGTCAATAATCTTATCTAATTGTTCCACGCCTTCAATCTTCTTATGTTTTCCCGGAATGGTTCTGGCACGGTTCAGCTTCTTGGCCAGACTCTTATGGAGAATCTCATTGACCAGGGAGCTCTTTCCTGAACCGGAAACGCCGGTAACACATGTGAGTACGCCCAATGGGAATTCCACATCGATATCTTTTAGGTTATTTTCCTTGGCCCCTACTACTTTGATCCAGCCCTTTGGCTCTCTGCGCTTTTCCGGCACCGGAATCTTAATTTCACCTTTCAGATATTTTCCGGTGATACTGTTTGGATTATTCATGACATCTTCTGCAGTCCCTACTGCCACCACTTCACCACCATGAGAACCGGCACGCGGTCCAATGTCCACCAGGTAGTCCGCAGCACGCATGGTGTCCTCATCATGTTCCACCACAACCAGGGTATTTCCCAGGTCACGTAAGTGCTTCAATGTCTTTAACAACTTCTCATTGTCGTTCTGGTGCAGTCCAATACTCGGCTCATCCATGATGTAAGCCACTCCTACCAGCCCGGATCCAATCTGTGTGGCCAGACGAATTCGCTGTGCCTCTCCACCGGAAAGCGTTCCCGTGGCACGGGTGAGACACAAATAATCCAATCCTACATCTCTCAGGAAGCTCAATCGTCCCTTAATCTCCTTAATGATTTCTTTTCCAATTTTTTCTTGCTGAGAAGTTAATTTTAATTCCTCAATATATTTCAGTTCATCCACCACGGACATTTCCGTCAATTCATGGATGTTCTTATCTCCAATGGTTACCGCCAGGGATTCCTTCTTTAATCTCTGTCCCTTACAGGTCTGACACGGGGTAAAATGCATAAAGGATTCATATTCTGCCTTCATGGATTCTGCTCCGGTTTCTCTGTAGCGTCGCTGCACGTTGCGAATCAATCCTTCAAAGGCAATGTCGTAAACACCTTCTCCACGCTGTCCCTTGTAATGCACCGGAACGGAAACCCCATCAGTTCCATGAAGCAGGATATACTGAATTGGTTCCGGATAGTCTTCAAACGGTGTATCCAGGTCAAAGTCAAAACGCTTACACAAGGCCTGTAAGGTTGCGTTGGTAAAACTGCCTTCTTTATTGGCACTCTGCCATCCAAGAACAGCAATCGCACCTTCATTAATACTCAGGCTCTTGTCCGGTATCATTAAATCCACATCGAATTCCATCTTATACCCTAAACCGAAACAGTCCGGACAGGCACCAAATGGATTATTGAAGGAAAAGCTTCTTGGCTGAATTTCATCAATGCTGATTCCACAATCATTGCAGGCAAAATTCTGACTAAAGGTCATCCGTTCGCCGTCAATGACTTCAATATTCATCAGTCCGCCCCCAAGCTTCAGGGCATTTTCAATGGAATCCGTCAGTCGCTTTCCAATTCCCTCTCGAATACTCAAACGATCAATTACGATATCGATATTATGCTTATTATTTTTTTCCAGAGTGATTTCTTCCGTCAGTTCATACATATTTCCATCCACAATTGCACGCACATATCCACTTTTCTTGGCACTCTCCAATACCTTTTCGTGACGACCTTTTTTTCCACGGACTACTGGAGCCAACACCATGAACTTCGTCCGTTCCGGCAACATCATGACATGATCCACGATTTCGTCGATGGTCTGCTTCTTAATCTCCTTCCCGCATTTCGGACAATGAGGCACCCCTGCGCGGGCATAGAGTAGTCGCATATAGTCATAGATTTCCGTTACCGTTCCTACCGTAGAACGCGGGTTTCTATTGGTGGATTTCTGATCAATGGAAATTGCCGGAGGCAATCCTTCAATGCTTTCCACCTGTGGTTTCTCCATCTGCCCCAGGAACTGACGGGCATAGGAAGACAGGGATTCCATATATCTTCTCTGTCCTTCTGCGTAAATGGTATCAAAAGCCAAAGAGGATTTTCCGGAACCGCTTAACCCGGTCACTACCGTAAATTCATCTCTTGGGATATCAATATCAATGCCTTTCAAATTATGCTCGTGGGCTCCACGAATTTTAATATATTTCTTATCCATTCTTTATTCCTTCTATTTATTGCTTTCCTGCAGCATCCGTAGTTCTTTCAATTTATCACGCATTTCAATGGCTGTCTCGAAATCAAGTTCTGCTGCTGCCTTATCCATCTTCTTTTGAACCTTATCAATCAGCTTCTTCAATTCCTTCGGATCCATGGATTCCGGATCTTTTTCGATGTCTACAATCTTTCGATCCACTTCCTTGGAAATGCTGATTAGCTCACGCACCGCCTTTTGGATGGTGGTTGGCGTGATGCCATGTTCTTCATTGTATTTCTGCTGAATGCCACGACGTCTTTCCGTTTCCTCGATGGCATTTCTCATGGAATCTGTTACGGTGTCTGCATACATCACCACATGCCCCTCGCTGTTTCGAGCCGCACGTCCAATGGTCTGAATCAAGGACGTTTCCGAACGAAGAAATCCTTCCTTATCTGCGTCCAGGATTGCCACCAGAGAAATCTCCGGAATATCCAGTCCCTCTCGAAGCAGGTTGATTCCCACCAGCACATCGAACACATCCAGACGCATATCACGGATGATCTGAGTACGCTCCAGGGTATCAATATCGGAATGCAGGTACTTCACACGAATTCCCACTTCCCGCATATAGTCCGTCAAATCTTCTGCCATACGTTTGGTCAATGTGGTTACCAGCACCTTGTTGTGCTTTTCCACTTCCTTATGAATTTCTGAAATCAAATCATCAATCTGACCTTCCACCGGTCGCACAGAAATCTCCGGATCCAACAATCCCGTCGGTCGAATAATCTGTTCCACACGGTTCAGTTCATGCTCTTCCTCATACACATTCGGTGTGGCGGACACAAACATCATCTGGTCAATCATGGACTCAAATTCCTCAAACTTCAGCGGACGGTTATCCTTTGCCGAAGGCAATCGGAATCCATAGTCCACCAGCGTTCCCTTTCGGGACTGATCCCCATTATACATTCCGCGAATCTGCGGCACGGTAATATGGGATTCATCTACAATAATCAGGAATTCCTCCCCGAAATATTCAATTAAGGTATGGGGCGTTGCTCCCGGCTCCAGTCCTGCCATAATTCTGGAGTAATTCTCAATACCGGAACAAAATCCGGTTTCCCTTAACATTTCTATGTCAAAGTTTGTTCTCTCTGCAATTCTCTGAGCTTCAATCAACTTATCCTCTGATTTAAAATAAGCCACCTGCTCTGCCAATTCTTTTTCAATCTCCTTAATGGCCCCTTCCATTCGTTCCGGCGGAATTACATAGTGAGAGTTCGGGAAGATTGCCACATGCTCTAAGTATCGCTTTATTTCTCCGGTCAGTGTGTCGATCTCCGCGATGCGGTCAATCTCATCGTCGAAAAATTCCACTCGCACCGCACTGTCCGTATAAGATGCTGGGAAAATCTCTAGGTTTTCGCCCCGGACACGGAAAGTTCCGCGCTTAAAATCCATATCATTTCGGTCATATTGTATCTCAATCAACTGGTGAATAATGTCGTCTCTATCCCGAATCACTCCCGGACGCAGCGACACCACCATGTTCTTATAATCAATCGGGTCTCCCAAGCCATAAATACAGGATACGGAAGAAATAATGATTACATCTTTTCGCTCCATCAATGCCATCGTGGCAGAATGGCGCAGTTTATCAATCTCATCATTAATGGATGAGTCTTTTTCAATATAGGTATCCGTACTGGGAACGTATGCCTCCGGCTGATAGTAGTCATAATAAGACACAAAATATTCCACGGCGTTCTCCGGGAAAAATTCCTTGAATTCTCCGTAAAGCTGAGCTGCCAAAGTCTTATTGTGTGCAATAATCAGTGTGGGTTTATTTAATTGTTCAATGACATTCGCCATGGTAAAGGTCTTTCCGGAACCGGTTACTCCAAGCAATGTCTGAAACTGTGCCCCCTTCTTAAATCCATCCACAAGCTTTTCAATTGCCTGAGGCTGATCCCCGGTTGGCTGATATTCCGAATGCAATACAAATTTATCCATAAACACTCCCATCAATATCTATATATTATCTCCATATGAAGTCATTTTATCATAACCCCAAATAAAAGTATATAGCAAACAGAACATTTGTTCGTTTTCATTTTAGTTTGTTGACCGGCTATAAGACAAAAGAACCCGCATGATGCAGGTTCTTTTTCTATTCCTTAATTTCCCCAATTTTCGTCAAAATCATCTTTGTAAGAATCGGTCCCAGCAATTCATAAATAATCGTTCCACAGACTACCACAGCAGTAATCTGTCGCGCATAATTCGGTACCACGCTGCCACACATCATTGCCAGTCCAATGGCAACACCGGCCTGAGGAATCAATCCGAATCCCAGGTATTTCTGTACATCCGGATGGGCATGAGATAACTTCCCGCCTAAGAAGGCCCCCATCAATTTTCCAATCACTCTAAAGATAATGTAAACCGCTCCCATGATTCCAATGGTTGGCAGAATGGAAATATCCATTCCTGCTCCGGTAACCAGGAAGAACATCATAAAGATTGGCGGTGTCATACGATCCATCTGCTCAAATACCGGCTCCCAATAATGAGATGTGTTTACCACTGTCACACTCATTGCCATACATGCCAGCAATGGGGAGAAGTCCAGCACATGGATATGAGAAACGCTAACGCAAAGGGATACCATGGCAATGGTAATCGCCAGGCGGTTTCCACGTCCCGTATAAAATTTAATCAAAATGCTGAAGGCAATTCCCAGAATGATACCAAACAACAGGGAACCAAAAATTTCCTTTACCGGTTCCAACAATGTCATAACGGAAAAAGTTCCGGTAATTGCTTTTGCCAGCGCCACACAGATTCCATACATCATCAGTGCGGTAGCATCATCGATGGCTACTACCGGGATCAGTGTCTGGGTTACCGGCCCTTTAGCCTTATACTGTCTTGCTACCAGGATGGTTGCCGCCGGGTCTGTTGCTGCTGCAATCGCTCCCATCACAAGAGACAACTGAATATCTCCCGTAGCAAAAAACATTGCAACCGCAACAAATACAACTGCCCCAAAGGACTCCAGACAGGCAATCACAATCGGTGCCTTCCCCAGCTTCTTAATGTATTTAAACTCAAACTCGGAACCAATGGAAAAGGCAATAAACCCTGTGGCAAGATCCTTTACCAGATCAAACTTTGTGACCATCTCTGCTGCCACGTCCTCTCCAAAAAGTGCCTCAATCCGATGGGTTCCGAAAACAATTCCTGCCAATAAGCCCATTAAAATATAGCCGGTAACGTTTGGCAGCTTAAATTGTTTTACAATTTTTCCGGCAATCAGGCATAAAAACAATCCGATTGTCAAGTAGATTAAAAGTAAATATTTGCTATCCATTTGTTACTCTCCTAAACCTTCTGCAAAATCAATTGGCATAGTATATAAAATCGCCGTGCCCGGCTTTGCAATATCACCGATTACATCCTCAATGACCTTTCTGCACGGTGCAATCTGTTCGTCCTTTAAGATGAACATCATAATTTTACACTCTTCATTGTATTCAAAATTCTTCGAACGGCGAAGCATTCCACCAATGATAATGGAGTCATCGGACCAAGGGGATAATCCATTGGTCATGCTCTTTGCATCAATGATGGTTCCGTGATGGATTCCAATGTTCTTCAGTTCTTCATTGAGTTCACTGACTAAATTAGTCTTTTTTAAAATCAAAGTTAATAATTTCATTGTTGCCTCCTGATTTCATTTTTTTGGAGACGCCTCCGTAGAAGCACCTCCATTGTTGTTTGCTTATTTCTTTTTCGTCTTAGACTTCTTCTTTTTCGAGCCTTTTTTCTTTTTTATTTCTTTTTTACTGCTTGAAGAATTTTTACCAGATGTACTTTGTTCGCCAGTTTGACCAGCTTCACCAGTCGTAACTTCTTCGTTATTTTTATCGTTTTGTACAGCTTGTTCCGCTGTAGTCTCTTCCGAATCGGATTCTCCATTTAATATTCTCACCGCCTTATCCAGTGGTTCATCTGTCGCTGTTGTCACGTCATCTTCAATCTTAATATCCGGTGTAATTCCCTTTCCATGAATATTCACTCCTTTTGGGGTGAAATATTTCTGAATCGTCAATTTAATTGCCGACCCATCACGCAATGGGAAAAACTGTTGCACAATTCCTTTTCCAAAGGACTGTCCACCCACAATCTGACCTGCTCCGAAATCCTGAATTGCTCCGGCAAAAATTTCCGAAGCGCTGGCACTGTTCTTATTTTGTAAAACAATGATTGGCATGTCTAAGAAATTTGCATCAGAAAACATTTCTTCCCGTTTTCCATTCTTGTCTTCTGTGTACACGATAGTTCCTGTAGGAAGAATCTGATCCAGAATCTTGCAAACTGTATCATACATACCTCCCGGATTATCTCGCACGTCGAAGACAACAGACTTCATTCCCTGACTCTTCAAGGCTTCCATAGCATCTCTAAATTGGTTAAAGGTTACTTCGTCGAACTGAATAATTTGAACATAACCAATGCCTTTTTCTTTATCCAGCATCTTCGCTTCAACCGTTGGGACACTGACATTTCTTCGTTCCACATCAAAATCCTTATACTCGCTGGTTTTTCCACGGTAAACGGTCAGATGAATCTTGTCTTTTTTGCTACCTTTAATTCTAGCAACCACTTTATCCACAGGCTCTCCAGTCACTTCTTTATCTTCAACCTTATAGAGAACATCTCCATCCATGATTCCCACTTCTTTCGCCGGAGACCCTTCAAAACATCGGACAATGGTGATGACTCCTGTTTCAGCATCCTGAGAGATTAATACTCCGATTCCAACATAATTTCCGGTAGTATCCTCCAATATTTCCTGATATTCTTCTTTGGTATAATACACAGAGTATGGATCATTTAACCCGGAAAGCAATCCTTTATACACACCACTCTCCAAATCCTCCATTTTCACCGAATCCAAATAATAGTAATCAATCATGGATTTCAATTCTTCCAGTTTTCTTTCCGTTTTCCCGGTTATTGTCTTGTTCCGATTCTCTCTTTGCGCAATAAACATTCCCGCAAAAATACATCCCAGAACAATCAACATAGACACTACCCCAAGGAAAAACCCCTGTGCAAATCTATTTTGATTTCTTTTCATATTCGCTCCTGCAATTCATTTTACGATAAATAGTTCCACGGATTCTGCCATGCTCCGTTAACACGGACACCGAAATGCAAATGATTTCCTGTCGACCATCCCGTGGTTCCTACATAACCAATGGTTTGCCCTTCACTAACTTTCTGTCCTGCAGATACTCCAATGGCAGACATATGCATATAAACAGTATATATTCCGTTTCCATGATTAATACCAACCCAGTTTCCGGCGGATTCACTTAAGTATGCCCATTCAACCGTTCCTCCGGCTGCTGCCACAATCGGCGTTCCTGCCGGTGCCGGAATATCAATTCCGTTATGTGGTGAAGAACGTCCATCGGTATCTCCATAGTTCGATGACAGGTACGTATGTCCCGGGAGTGGCCATGAATAGCTTCCTGTTCCCGTGTGTCTGTCGCTGTGATATGGCGGAAGCGTCGGTGTCTCCTGCCTCTGTGTCTGAGTCTCCTGCTTCTGCTCTTTCTTTTCTTTCGCCTGTTCTTCAGCAATTCTCTTGGACTCAGCCTCAGCTGCCGCTCTGGATTCTGCTTCAGCCGCTGCCTTTTCCTGAGCCTGGATTTCTGCTTCCAGATTATCTGCATGCTGCTGATTCTGAGCAATCAACCCATTGTAAGAAGTTACTTCCTTCTGCTTCTTTTCTGATAGCTGAATCAACTTTTCAATGGATTCTTTCTGCTCTGTCTGAAGAGTAACCAGCTGATTTTTCTGACTTACCAAGTCTGCCTTCGCCGTCTGGATTTCCTCTTTCGTTTTCACTAGTTCATTCAGCATATTTCGGTCATACTGAGACAACTCCGTAATGTATTCTGCTTTATCCAAAAAATCGGTGATACTTTCAGAACTAAACATTAAGTCAATTAATTGTGTATTTCCGTTTTCGTACATGTACTGAATGCGGACTTTCATACTCTCATACTGACTAGCCTCTTTCTCCTGAGCCTTCTTCAGCTTTTTTGTTGTCTTTGTAATCTTTTCTTCTGTCTGAAACAACTTTTCATTCGTTTTATTTAATTTATTACTAACCTCTGTGGCCTCATCTTCCAATCGGTTCATTTCATTTTGAGCCGCATTTCTCTGGGCAGCCAGAGATTCGTTTTCCTTTTCTATCTCCTTTAACTGCTCCTTTTCTTCTTTCGCCACTTCAGCCAAAACGCTACCGGCCATTGAAACAAATAAGACAAAGCACAGAAAAAATGCAAAGATTTTTTTCATCCAATCCCTCCTATACTCTCAGATGCTTCCTCAATGATAATGCGGATCCAATCAATCCGATTCCTGCACCGATTCCAAGTCCCAATGGAAGCAATACCCTAAAAATTTCTGTGTTGGATGCAAACGGAAGATTACTACCCATTACGCCAAACTTTGACATTATTGTGGCAATAATTCTTCCATAAGCAACTCGCACAATTCCTAGAGGAATCAACGAGCCAACCAATCCAATCACAACTCCTTCTAATACAAACGGTGCTCTTACAAACCAGTTTGTTGCACCGATTAATTTCATAATATGAATTTCATTTCTACGGACAGAAATTCCAATCATAACCATATTGTTAATCAGGAAAATCCCTACACCTAAAAGAATGATAATCAATGCTGCTGATGCATAGCCTAACATTTTTCCGATATTAGAGAGAACACTTTTTGTCGTGCTGGAGTACTTCACTGTACGAACCCCTTCCGTTTCCTGCATCATCTTTACAAACTTTGGCTGATCTTCAATATTCTTTAAGAACACCTTATAAGATGCAGAATTTGCTAACGGATTGTCATCCTTAAACCCTTCTGCCAGTTCCGGCTGATCCTTAAAATTTACCTTGAACTCCTCCCAGGCTTCCTCTGCCGAAGTATATTTGTAATTCTTCACTAAAGAACTACCATTAATCTTATTTCCAATGGTATCAATCTGTTCCTGACTGATTCCCTTATCAAAGAAAATTGTAATCCCTACCTTTTGTTCCACATAGGTCTCCATATTATTAACATTGATAATAATCGCCATAATGATACTGATTAAAAATACACAAGCTGCAATAGTTCCAATGGAAGCCAGGGAAAACAGCTTGTTTCTCTTTATGTTGACAAAACCCTGCTTCAGACAGAATTTTATTGTTCGAAAATGCATTTAGTCCACCACCTTATTATCGCTTATCTTTACACCTTTTTTCATGGTAATCACACGCTTATTCATTGCTTCCACAATTTCCATATTATGGGTTACCACAATAACAGTTGTCCCCTGCTCGTTGACCTTCTCCAGGAGTTTCATAATTTCCCAGGAATTCTCAGGGTCCAGGTTTCCTGTAGGCTCGTCTGCCAACAGAATACTCGGTTTATTTACCAGTGCTCTGGCAAGAGCCACTCTCTGCTGCTCCCCTCCGGATAATTCATTCGGGTTGGAACGATACTTTTCTGCTAACCCTACCAAGGAAAGCATTTTAGATACGTTCTTCTTAATTTCCCCATGAGACGCACCAACGACTCGCTGGGCAAAAGCCACATTTTCATATACGTCCCTGTCCTGAAGCAATCTGAAATCCTGGAAAACCACACCGATGCTTCTGCGATACTTGGAAGTTCCACGACTTCTCAGTTTTGACAAATTCATATCATTTACGATAATGGTTCCTTCTGTCGGTTCCAATTCCTTTAGGAGTAATTTGATGAAAGTAGATTTTCCGGAACCACTGGCCCCCACTACAAAAACAAATTCTCCATCATCTATCTTTAAACTCAGGTTATTCAGTGCCGGAGCACCATTCCCATAAGTCTTTGTTACCTCTTTGATGTCAATCATTCTTTTCTCCTCATTGATTAAAGTGAAAATGAAAAGATAAAGAGCAAAGAGAAGGTTTTCACCATCTCCTTGCTTACATCTTTTCACTAATTAAAATCCATTATTTTCCATATAGTCCATATACTTTACTACCATTAAGGCAATTTTAAAAGTAATGGCATCTTCAAAGACTCTTAAATCGAGCCCCGTACTCTTCTGTAATTTATCCAATCGATAAACCAGTGTATTCCTGTGAATGTATAACTGTCTGGATGTTTCCGATACATTCAAGCTGTTCTCAAAAAACTTATTAATAGTCTGAAGTGTTTCCTCATCGAACTCATCCGGTGATTTTCCTTCAAAGATCTCCTCGATGAACATTTTACACAATGGCAATGGAAGCTGATAAATCAGACGTCCGATTCCAAGGTTATTATAGGCAATAACATTCTTTCCACTAAAGAAAATCTTTCCTACATCTAACGCCATGCGCGCTTCCTTATAAGAGCGGGAAACTTCCTTAATCTCATTCACAATAGTTCCGTAAGCTACATTTGCTTTTACCATAGCTTCCGTATTTAACATATCTACAATGGTCTTTGATATCTTTTCGATATCATCATAGCCCTGCTTATCTTCTAACTCTTTTACAAGAATAATGCTCTTTTCATCCACTGCTGTGATGAAGTCTTTCTTCTGTCCTGAGAACAAAGTTCGGATCGTCTCCAACGCCACACTGTCTTTTTCATTTTTCGTCTCAATGATGCAGACACATCTTCTGGCATCTGATTCGATGTGCAATTTTTTCGAGCGATTATAAATATCTACTAAAAGCAGATTATCTAATAACAGGTTCTTGATAAAGTTATCTTTATCAAATCGCTCCTTATACGCTACCAAAAGGTTCTGAATCTGGAAGGCCGCCATCTTTCCAACCATAAACACGTCATCACTGGCACCTTGGGCAATCAAAATCAGTTCCAACTGATTCTCATCATAGATTTTGAAAAACTGATATTCCTGTACCGACTGGGTATCTGCCGGTGACGAGACAAAAGCAACAATTGCAGAAGATATTTCTTCGCTGGCCTGCGCCGTACTAGCCATAATTTTTCCGTCCGTAT
Organism: uncultured Lachnospiraceae bacterium; assembly: GCA_902766735.1. Lineage (GTDB taxonomy): Bacteria > Bacillota > Clostridia > Lachnospirales > Lachnospiraceae > Eubacterium_G. Next base: position 5,771 of record CACXEU010000052.1, on the reverse strand, counting down.
CAGCTACATAAATATCTACGCGGGAGATATTTTTAATTCCATCAATCGTATTCTGTAATATTTGATTTGAAAGCATATCCTTCTCCTTCACTCATTTCTGCCTTTTCATTGATTTATCAAAGAAAACTGCCTTATCTAATCCGATAAAACACCTCTTTTTATTTTAAACTAGTTGATGGCAAAAAACAAGCAATAACCAACAAAAAAAGAAACGAATTCACATGGAATCCGTTTCTTTTTTATTTGAATAATGACTAGTTTGTAATAACCTTTTCTGTATCCTTATCAAAGATATGAAGTTTTGTAAGATCCATAGCCATTGTTACTTCATCACCAGGTCTTACTGTTGTACGAGAATTTACTCTAGCAGTACATTCTGTTCCTTCTACATCGAAGTATAAGTAAACTTCTGCACCAAGTAATTCGTAAATCTTGATTGTTGTCTTAAATGAGCTTTCCGGAGACAATTCGATGAAGCTTTCTTCATCATGGATGTCTTCTGGTCTGATACCCATAACAACTGTCTTACCAACATAATCACCAGCAATAAGCTTTTCAGCCTGTTCTGCAGGTACTGTGATGTATGTTCTAGCCTGTCCGATGTGAAGTTTAATTGTTCCATCAACATTTTCAACTTCTGCATCAATGAAGTTCATCTGTGGTGAACCCATAAATCCGGCTACGAATAAGTTTACTGGCTTATCGTATAAGTTCTTAGGTGAATCTACCTGCTGAACAACACCGTCCTTCATAACTACGATTCTTGTACCAAGTGTCATAGCTTCTGTCTGGTCATGTGTTACGTAGATGATTGTAGCACCTAAATCTTTATGAATCTTTGCGATTTCAACTCGCATCTGTACTCTTAACTTAGCATCCAAGTTTGAAAGAGGTTCGTCCATAAGGAATACCTTAGGATCACGAACGATTGCACGTCCCATGGCAACTCGCTGTCTCTGACCACCTGATAAAGCCTTAGGCTTACGATCAAGTAATGATTCAAGGTCAAGAATCTTAGCTGCGTTCTTTACTAATCTTTCCTGTTCAGCCTTTGGTACTTTTCTTAACTTAAGACCAAATGCCATATTATCATATACTGTCATATGTGGGTATAAAGCGTAGTTCTGGAATACCATCGCGATATCTCTATCCTTAGGTTCAACGTCGTTTACTAACTTATCCCCAATATATAATTCTCCTGATGAAATTTCTTCAAGACCAGCAATCATACGAAGTGTAGTAGATTTACCACATCCAGATGGTCCTACGAAGATGATGAATTCCTTATCTTTAATTTCAAGATTGAAATCCTTAACTGCCTGAAATCCGTTCGGATAAACCTTGCAGATATTCTTTAATGATAAACTTGCCATTTTATTCTTCCTCCTAGTAAATATAAACGGTCATCCGCTTTTCAATGAGTTTATTCTAAATTATTATCCCTTAAAATACTATATTGCAAATATACAAAATAATCTGATAAAGTTTGTTAAATTTGCATATTCCCTTTTTTATTTCGTTAAAAATATATTATTTTCACCAATGGAAACCCGTCCTTCTTTGAGCAATCTGCCAATAGCACGCTTAAACTCATTCTTACTCATATGAAAGTCCCTACGGATAATTTCCGGCTTTGCCTTATCGGTATATCCTAGTTTTCCTCCATGTTCCTCAAGAAATCTGAGAATCTCCTGCGCATCATCGTCAATCTGAAGATAAGCTTTTTTTCTTAGTGCAAGGTCCAGTTTTCCATCCGGGCGGACACTCTTTACTCTTGCCTCCAGGGTTTCACCCATCTTCACTTTTTTGGTTAATTCCTTTACCTGAATCAGTCCATGATATTTCCCTTCCACTGCCACAAATGCACCATACTGTGGATTGAAATTGTAAACAATCCCCTGAACCACATCCTCTTCTTCGTACAGGGAGTTATTCTTCAAGTAATCATATACTTTCATGGTAGCACAAAGACGGTTACTCTTATCAATGTACATTGCCACCAGAATCTCATCTCCCGGCGCGACATCAAAAATCTGTTCCTTAAACGGAAGGAATAAATCCTTTTCCAATCCCCAGTCCAGATAAGCACCATTCTTTGATACATCTTTCACATTCAGAACCGCAGTTTCTCCTAACTGGAGTTTCGGCTCATTTGTGGTTGCAATCAAACGGTCCTCAGAGTCTCTGTATATAAATACAGATAATTCATCGCCTTCCTGTGCATTCTCCGGAACCTGTTTTTTCGGAAGCAATACCTGTTCTTCCTTGGTCCCCAGATACACACCAAATTCCACTTTTCTTACGATTTTCAATAATTGTTTCTTTCCTAATTTCATAAATTCCTCCGGTTCTTACCTGTGTTCTTCCTAATATACCTTGATTACCGTCAACACTTCTCCTGCTTCGTTTTCAAAAGAAATGCCGATTCCATTTTCTTCCTGATGAAGAAAAGAAATCATCTTTTCTCCCACCATAACTTCCTTACGATAATTAATCTGTAAATGATTCCACAAAAGGTCTTCCGGAATCAATTCTGCCGCAACTCTCATATAATCTGCATTGTTCATATGACCATTGCTGTCAATGTAGGTTTTTAACACCGTAAAGGTGTCTTTCTGTTCTTTTTCCTGAGACAGTCTGATTTTTCGTTGCACCGGTTTCATCTCGAACAGTTTCTGGGTTTCATAATATTTTATGTCGTCTTCTGTGATTCTTACCGGGCAACGTGCCTCTAAATCCATCAGTGTCCACATGGTATTCGCTTTTGCCAGATAATTGTCCCTGTCGTCCTTGATAAAAAACTGTCTGGTTCCATAAAGTCCTTTGAAATCTGTCGGTGCAGTTCCCACTACAATTTTTTGCCCCAGCCTGATTGGCTGGAGCAATTCAATTTCATACGCTAATAAAAACCATGCTTTTTTTATTTCCTTATAATAATTCAGTCCGGCTCCCACTGCTTCCGATTGAAAGGTAGAACAATCCTGCATATAATTTAAAATTTCGTAAATAGGTACCTTTCCGGTCCTATCCGTTCTGCTATATCCTACCACTGCTTCATATGTATACATTTTCAGTCCTATTCCTTTATTTATTTTGTTGTTGTCGTGCCTTTCATTATACTATCAATCACCCTTTTTTACAAACAATACTCGTCTTCATTGTTTATTGCATTTTTATTTATGATTAGGATATAATAACAACTAGTTTACGAGAATTGACCAATTGGAGGAACAAATGAAAAATAATAAATTCAAAGCTACGCTTTTTATGATGATAATCGGTTTTCTGTGCATTGTTTTGGATGTGAATCTTGGAACCGGTCTTCATTATCCGAATGAATACGAAAACACAACGGCTACCATCGGGGAATTTCAATATTATAATATTGCCTCGAATTACAATGCCTACTGTGATTATAAGATGATGGAAGGCGGATTTTCTGAGAACGATCTTTCCCAACCATCCACACAGACCAATGTTTCATCAATGGCTAAAGTCATCAATCACATTTATTATAAGGATTTACAAGTCGATTTATTCAATGACTTTTTAGGATTTCTACTGATTTTCATTGCATGCCTATCCTTAAAAAAGTGCAGCCGTTTCTTTTCTTTTGGCGCATTTTCAGCAATATGTGCATGCACTGTTCACGGGCTGATTGTAGTCTTCCCATTCTTCCTAAATGGAATTGCACTTTGTTATCTTATATTCTTTATCGGAATGGGATATCTCGCCCTGTCAGTTCTGACAATCTACTTTATTGTATTGGGACTGTTTCAGATGTGTCCCGGTGTTCCATGCAGGGATGAACGAAAATGGGGGCGCATTCTCTGGTATGTGATTGCATCCTTCCAGATTCTTTCCACCTTTGTATTTTGGTTGGGCTCAGACCTTCCCGCCCTGCACAATTTAGGACGAATCATTGTCTTTACCAATGTTGTTCTGGTTCTTGTATTTTGGAAGGTCATTTGGAGAACCATTGATTATCTGGAAAAATCTTATAAGGAGGCGTTAGAAAAAAGTGAAACGAATCAATAATACCTTTTTAAAACAATCTATTTTTTCGATTCTTCTTTTATTCTGCGGGCTCTTTTTCTTTCCGCAGAGTATCAGTGCCGGAGAATTAAAATTCCATTCACTTTATGTGGGAAGCGGTGATTGTCTGATTATCGAAAGTAACAAACACTATATGCTGGTGGATGGCGGTTTTCAACAAACCTCTGAAAGTGTTATTGAATATTTGGATTCCCTGAAGATTCCTAATAATCAGTTCGACTATGTAATTGCCACCCATCCGGATACTGATCATATCGGAGGTATCCCTTATATTTACGAAAAGTACGGTGCAAAACAAGTGATTTATTCTCCTTGTACCAAATCCACTACGACCTATAGTGAATTTATTGCCAGCACCAAGGAACATAAATTTCCACTGAGAACTCCTGTAGAAGGAGAAAAATGGACATTAGGGGACGCTACCGTGGAAGTCATTTACGACGGTTCTCAGGGGACTACTTACAATGAATGCAGCATTGTATTACGTGTCTCCTGTGACGGAAAATCCATTCTTCTTACCGGAGATTTACCTGCAATCATGGAACATTCATTGATTAAGCAGGGATACAATTTCCGCGCGGATATCTTGAAGGTAGCACATCACGGTGCCGGTTCTTCTACTTGTATGGAATTTTTAGATGCGGTAAAACCGACCCATGCAGTGATTTCTTCCTCAGCAGAACCCACTGCAAAGCTCCCACGGGATTCCTTACTGATTCGCTTAGCAAAACGCTTTGTAAAAACTTACCGTACCACGGATGGCAATGTTCTGGTTTCTGTCATTGACGGTGTCATCCAGACAGCCCATAAGGAAAACAATGGTTTTTATTCTATCACAAAAGGAACCATTACCTTATCCAAGAAGATTACCTATGCCACAGGAAGTAGTTTGAAGCCGAAAGTCACCCTGACAGTTAACGGAAAGATTGTTCCGAAAGACCAATATAAAGTCAGCTATTCTTCCAATAAATCCCCAGGGACTGCAACTGTTACAGTAAAAGGAAGAAACATTAAATACGTAGGAACCTTAAAAACAAAGTTTCTTATTTTACCGGCGAAAGAAAAACTGAAGGTTTCCCTAAGCGGACTTACAAAGATTCATCTTTCATGGGATTCCCAAAAAAACATTTCCGGATATACTGTAATTTACTCAAAGGATAAGAATTTCCGAAGTGATTTACATTACATCCAAATCACTTTGCCTTCTACCTTAAAACGAACCATTTCCCATCTTTCTTATGGAACCACCTATTATTTTCGTATGCGTGCGTACATAAGTAAACTTGGGTATGGAAAATGGAGCAAGACACGCTCCATAAAAACCGCAAAGGACCCGACACCGGTTCGCGAGAATATCAAACAAATAAAATTCCTTCCTTTGATTAATGGATTACGGGTTAAATGGAAAAATTATAAGAAAGATCAGGCTACTGGATTTGTGATTGAATATTCCGTGAAAAAGAAATTTAATAAGAACGTCCGGAAAGTTAAAATCAAGAAGGCAAATGTTCATACAGTAACACTTTCTAAGATTCAAAAAGGAAAAACCTATTACATCCGAGTTCGTGGATATAACAAGTATAAGAAGGGACCTTGGTCAAAAACCAAATCGATTAAAGTGAAAAAGTAAGAACAAAGTGTCGCTTGCGACACTTCGCGCGCGAGCGGATGCGTCAGCATAAATACATCTCCGCGAGCTGCGCATCCTTGCGGAG
>CACXEU010000051.1 GCA_902766735.1 uncultured Lachnospiraceae bacterium | reverse complement strand
TGTGTCGGGTGCTGATGAAGAATACAATTCATCAGTAGTGTCTGATGAAGAAGAACACAATTTTTTGTCATGCTCCTGTTCCTCAATGATCTGTTTTTTATCGTTTAATTTCATCTCATCACTAACATTCAAAAGCTCAGTCTGATTAGCCATAATCAAGTCCTCCTTATGAATGTATTCAGGTCTGTGACCTGTATATTTTACACTAATTTTTCAATATTAGCTTCCATAAATTCTAAAAATTCAGTAGAATCTTTTAGCAAACTAGAGAAAGTCTCTCCATAATTCTCATTCTTTACATCAAGTATCTTTGCTATTTTTTGATAGCCTTTTCCTTTACGATGCCCTGTACCACTTGAGCGTAATTCTTGTAGATTTCTCAAAAACTTAATATGTTTCTCCCGATTCTCTATATTTTTTTCATTAAGCCAAGCCTCAACTTTTGAAATACTTCCAACCAATTTTTCATAATTACGCGTTAACTGCCCCAAAATGCCTTTCTCATTCAATGAATCAATTAGTATTTTTACCAAAGAAAGAACAAGTATATCCATCTCTGCAATTGAATTATTTACTGGCACCCGTAATGTTTCAAAGTTATATGAATCTTGCTCTGTTAATGGCAAGTATAATGGCCATCCAAGTTTATCATTATAAATTTGATTTACTCGTGTATATGTGCGTTTAAATACAAAATCAGGAGACTCTGAATCCGCTGCAATACACATAAAGTCTCTTTTAATTTTTGCATCACTCAATTTACCACCAATTGATTTATTAAATCCTCTCCAATAATGTTGCTCAGATTCACTTGGCAAATCTCTTCCTAAATCACCCAAATATACAGACACATAATCCGTATTACTATTATCTATATATAGTGACCATAATACACCACATCGAATAATACTATCCTCAACTTTATAAATCTCAGGTTTAGAATAATACTTATTTAACACCGCTTTATCAAAGTATACTGGTGTCAAATAATGTGGTGCAGTGGGATTTGCACCAAAAAAATTACTTAACTTACTTGGATCACATGTATGGCGTATTTCTTTTCCATTATCATCTATTCCTATAACAAAATCCACATAAGTCTTTTCCTCATTATAAGGCCAAACATTGCAATCACATAAACTACAACCTAAGATAACGTTTTTAGCATAAATAAACGAATAATTTTCTCTCTTAATTCCAGTAGATGTATTTCCAATATTAAGAGTGTAAAAAACTGTATTTTCATCATTTCTGTATGACAATCCATCTTCATTTATTCTTTCTGAATTATCAATAGTAGTACATCTACTATCAATATGAATCATCAAGACCTTTTCTTTCACAGCTAAATATGTTTTCAAATACCTTTTATGTATTGTAACATATCCATTGTCGTTCATTTTTACTACAGTAATTCCTTCACCGTCAGAAACATCTATATATTCATTTTTTTGTGAGTTAAAATAAAGATTGAATAACAATCTAAATTCTTCTGCTATCTCTACAGAATCTGTAGCAACTCCATTGTACTCCCTTTTGATAACAAGCGGTTCAAAATCCTTATCATTTCCCCAACGATAGTATACCTTTTCGTCATCTTCCCAAGAACCATATACCGTAATTCCCGGTGTCATCGAACTTGCATTATATGCATCATTCTCCATATCATTTTCAACTTCATCCATAGGAAGTAAAAAGCTCTGAAGATACACATCATAACCTTTTTCAATTCTTTTTCCTGAGACAGGAACCATTATTTGCGCATCTAATCCATTTTCTATCCATTCTCTTATGTCCAACTGATACAAATACTTTTTATCCATAAAATAATCACTCCTAGTGAAAGTTTTTGTATAATGGCATCTGCTACTGACAATATAACAGATGCCGTACTACCTAATAATATAACACATCCTACGCTGTCTTTGTTGTGCATTTTTCTGCTTTGAACCATTCCTTTGCATTCGGCACAACACTGTTGCCATTACCTTTCATAACAAATGTCAATTTAAAAGGATCCACAGTTCCGTCTTCGTTCGTTTCTCCAACGATAACCTTCTCTACAATGCTTTCAAATACCACTCTGTCAAATTCATCCAGAATATCTCCTTCAGCAAGCGCTTTCTTAAGAGTTGCCATTCTCTTGCTGACATCCTTCTGGTTAGAAACATTCTCCTGAAGAATCGCTATAGACTCCTTTGATTTTTGAATCTTCACAGAAAGCTCCTCGTACTTTTCATCATAGGCTTCCTTTGATATTCCATCATCAAGATACAAATCAGTAAGCTTCTTTCTGCGCTGTTCTAAATTGTCTAAAGCCTTCTGTTCTTTTTTCAGTCTGCAGATATCTTCGTTATCTGTACTGACACTTTTAATCGTATCAATCACAGAATCAATTACATCATCAAAGTTACCGGCAAGCAACTTATAAGCCTCAAGAAATGCATTTTCCAGGATAGATTCATGCACCGACTTGCTATTCGGGCAGTTATGCTTTCCTTTATTGGCGGCATTTCTACAATACCAGACTGGAGTCTCGTATTTGGAACTGCTGTGAAGAGTGCGCCTCGTCAGCTTCGTGCCACAGAAACCGCACTCGCACATACTGGAGAATGCATATTTCTTTGTGTACTTCTCCCGCTTTCCATCAGCCATTTTATTTGACTGTCGATT
>CACXEU010000050.1 GCA_902766735.1 uncultured Lachnospiraceae bacterium | reverse complement strand
GTTGATTGAACCGCCGTGTACCGAACGGTACGCACGGTGGTGTGAGAGGTCGGGAAAATTTATTTAAATTTTCCCTCCTACTCGATTTGTAAAAGGGTGTGTTACTTCCCTTTAAAAAGTTTCGTTAAAAAGTCTTTGGAACAATAACGCTCCATACCGGATATTCCACTTCCTGGAAATTCGGATTTACCACCTTAAGAATGGTATTGTATAAGTAATTATGGGAAGCTTCGTTGCTCATTTTTTTATTATTGTAAAGGAACGTCGCAATATCATATACGTTGAAGGTTGACACATCGCTGTAAACATAGCTTCCGTCAGAAAGCTTTGCGTAGCTTCTGACTGCATACTGGGTTTTAAAGGCGCCTACATTCTTTGCGCCAAAACTCATTGTTAATGCGTAATAAGTGGCTGTGTTAGATGTTCCCATCTGTGTGTGAAGAATTCCTTCTGCTGTTGCAGCATAAGAGCGGACATAAGGATTAGTACTTCCTACAACCATGTCTGTTTCTGTAATACCGGTGTTTTGTGTTCCTTTTAAGTTTGTCAGACCGTATACAAGACCTTTCTCAACTACGGTCTTGTGATTGATTGTTGGTTCCACAGAACCAACAACACGAAAGCCTTCGTGGGCTGTGCTAATCTGATAACCTTCAATTTTAACGGCTTCTTTTGCAGATACCTCTGTGGTAGGTTCCTGCGTTGTTACCTCTTTTGTAGTAGGCTCAGCTGTGGTTACTTCCCTTGTAGTAGGTTCGGCAGTAGTAGGCTGAACTGTCGTAGGCTCAGCTGTAGTCGTTTCTCCTTCTACCTTTGTACTGAAATGAACATCAGACACGCGGATGTTCATAGCAGTGTTTTGATTCAATGTTTCTCCATTAGCACCACCGCCTAAGGCGAAGAATAAGGAGAGTGGTTTATCATAATCAGCTGGAACCGTATAGGTCGTTTGGTACTGATAAGGCGTGTTCGCTTTGAGCTGAATGTACTCTGCCGCTAATTCCGTTGTACCTTCTCCCTGCAACTTTAAAAAGACCGTTTTATCAATATTGGACAATAACGTACACTGGTAAGTATAAGTATATCCCGGACGATATTTTAAATTAGGAAGAGATGCCTGAACACCCCATTCGGAATTTCCAATGGCAGAAAGATTCGCTGTAAAACCATCAGAAGGGCGACTGTAAGTAGTGAAACTTCCGTTAGCGTTTGACCAGGAACCAACCTGTGTAGACCAGGTAGAACCGGAAGAATCGACAATGTCCTCATCGGAATATACCGGGTTATAATTACTGTTTCTCTGATAGTATCTTACATAATCCACTTCCATGGTGGCAGGAAAAGCGGAATCATCAATGGTGTGTCCCGGCCAGCTACCGCCAATGGCAAGGTTTAAGAGAATGTAAGCATCTAATTTCAATGGTGCCTTATTGGCAGCATCGGTTGTTAAATCTAGGGTATGGTAAACACGATTGTCCACATACCACTTGATTTCGGTATCGGTTCGTTCCACACCGTAAGTATGCCACTGGGCAAGATTTAAGTTCCAGCCATAGGTTCCATTCCCTTTGCTGTTAATTTCGTCACTTCCGGTGCCGACTTTTTTCGGCCAGTGTGCTGTACCGTAAGCGATATTTTCTGTGTTTACCGCTTCCATAATGTCGATTTCACCACATTCCGGCCATTGCTTTCCGTTGTTTCCCATTAACCAGAAAGCAGGGAAAGTTCCGGTGAAAATCGGAAGCTTGATGCGGGCTTCAATTCGGCCGTTTCCTAAGGCAACCTTGTTTTCCGTATTGATTCGGGCAGAAGTGTAATCGTAAGATTTGTAGACGCCTTCCGCATCAGTTCCCCATACGGTCTGTTTCCGACCGATGATTTTTAAAGTTCCGTCACTTACCTGAATGGTATCAGAACCATCTTTGTAATACTGGTGTTCGTCATTCCAACCACCGTATCCGTTGACTTCCACGTTCCAAACATTTTTGTTTAAAGCGTTTCCGTCGAATTCATCGCTCCATGTGAGCTTCCATTCTTCTTCCGCAGCTGTTGTTTCATTTGTACCCGGAAGCAGAACAAATGAAGAGGCAGTTAATGATAAAATCAATGCCCCTGTTACTAGTTTCTTGAACATAAAAATATCCCTTTCATAATATATTTTTTCGTAAAGATAAGCCCGCATAAATACGAGCTTATCCATAGAAATTCATTAAATATTTTCTAAATCTTCCTGTGCAATGATTTTAATTCCGTTTTTCTTTAAAATCGTAGCAACCTTGTCATTGTCCTTCACTCTAAAAATCATTAAAGCATCATTGGACTTCTTTGCAAGGAACGCATAGCAATACTCTACGCTGATTCCCTCTTCAGCGAGCATTGTTACTGTCTTTGCCATGGAGCCCGGTTCATCCGGAAATTTTACCCCAATAACTTCTGTTAAATTACAAACCCAGTTGTTATCCTTTAAAACAGTTAATGTTGTAATCGGATGATCAACAATGAGTCGGATGATTCCGTAATCTCCGGCATCAGATACTTCCAGAGCACGCAGGTTCACATTCTTATCTGCGAGGAAGTTCGTAAGTTTTGCTAAATTTCCTGCCTTGTTTTCAACAAAGACAGAGATCTGATGAATGTACATAAGAACACCTCCTTAAATCTTTCGATTATCTATTACACGAACAGCTTTTCCTTCGGAACGGGTAATGGATTTCGGCTGTACCAAAGAAACCTTGGCATAAATACCTAACATGCTCTTTAATCCGGATACGATTTCCTTCTCTTTCTTTTCGATAACGCCCACCTGATCGGAGAACATTTCCGGAGTCATTTCAACCTTAACTTCCAAAGTATCGCTGTTATTTACGCGATCTACGATTAACTGATAGTTCGATGGCATACCATGCTTGATTAATACTTCTTCAACCTGTGATGGGTAAACGTTGACACCCTTGATAATCAGCATGTCATCAGAACGACCCATGAGACGGTGAATTCTGGCATGAGTACGTCCACACTTACAACGTTCATGAGTAATATATGTAATATCCTTTGTACGGTAACGGATCAAAGGAAATGCTTCCTTGGCAAAACTTGTGAATACTAATTCGCCAATTTCACCATCCGGTAATGGTTCAAAGGTCTCAGGGTCTACGATTTCAGGAATAACAACGTCTTCACAGATATGCATTCCATCCTGTTCTTGACATTCGAAAGCCACACCCGGTCCTTCGATTTCTGTTAAACCATAAATATCATATGCTTTAATTCCTAATTTATTCTGAATATCTTGTCTCATTTCTTCAGACCAGGCTTCGGCACCGAAGATACCAGCCTTTAATTTGATCTGATCCTTGATTCCTCTTTCGTGAATGGATTCAGCCAGGTATGCTGCGTAAGATGGGGTACAGCAAAGAATAGTGGATTCCATATCCATCATAAACTGTAACTGTCTGTCGGTATTACCGGATGACATTGGCACAGTAAGACATCCTACTTTATGAGAACCGTCATGAAGTCCGGAACCACCGGTAAATAATCCATAGCCATAGGCAATGTGACAAACATCTTCATCGCTACCGCCTGCAGCAACAATGGCACGGGCACAACCGTCGCTCCAATGCTCTAAATCATTCTTCGTATAAAAGTCCACAACTCTCTTTCCTGTAGTACCTGAGGTGGAATGAATACGTACACAATCCTTGAGAGGAACCGCTAACAAACCGTACGGATAAGCATCTCTCAAATCATCCTTTGTTAAAAATGGAAGTTTTGCAATATCCTTTAACGTCTGAATGTCGTCCGGAGTTACTCCGAGTGCCTCCATTTTTTCTCTGTAAAAAGGTACATTTTCATATACACGTTTTACAACATCCTTTAAGCCATCTAACTGATTCTGTTCAATAGATTCACGCGAAGCAGTTTCGATGTCTTCCTGAAAATACTTTCCCATTTTTTCAATCCTTTCTTTTGTCTTAAAATTTGTATCGCGTATTTAAGATTCCGCACAATACAAGATTACATCTATTTTACACCACTTATTACTTTAAAGCAATGAAGTTTTGAGGAGGAAAATGGTACTCTGTAAAAACGGATGAATGAAAAGGGGGATGGTGACAATTGATACAATCTTGCAGGAAGTTTGAGGAAAAAAAGACGAAGGGGGAATATTTTAATAAAAAGGTTTTTTTGAAGGAAATATGAGGTGGTGAAAGTGCACAAAGGAGGATGAAAATAATCCCCCTTATCTAAAAATAATACGAAAAAGGGAAAGCGGATTAGGGGAATTTGTTGAAAAAAGCATTGAACGGTTTTTTACATTGAGTCTTCTTTTTTCTATTTATATAATGTAGTTGGTCAAAGAAGAGAAAAAAGAGGAGTTAAGGAAACCATGAAAAATTTGTTTAAAAAAGAAGATGGTGCGACACTTGTTGTGGTTGCGATTCTGTTTACGGTTATCGTTGCCTTAATGGGGGTTGTTATTGATTTTGGACGTGGCTATACGCTAAAGGCTCAAATGCAATCTGCTTGTGACCTGGCGGCAATGTCCGGAGCAAAAGAATTGCCAAACACATCCAATGCGGTGAGTGTTGCAAGGCAAGTGGCACGAGAGAATGGTGTGAATGACGATGATATTGAGATTTCCATTGAGGATGGAACGAGGATTAAAGTTGATGCCGCAAAAAAGGAAAAAACATACTTTTTCGCAGCGGTTGGAATTAATGATATGAATGTTTCCTGTCACGCCACGGCTCAGAAAAGAGAAGCTGATGTGGAGAAAGATTTCGATTATGCAATTTTCTCCGGAAGCAAAAACTATCCAATGAGAATGACTGGATCGGGACATCAGGTGGCTGGACGAATTCATTCCAATAATACGGTTGAAGGTGGCGGAATCCAGTTTTATGAAGCTTCTTCATTACATGGAGGAAACTTTAGTTGGGATACCAAGAGAATCACATCTTCTGATGTTGTAAAAGATGCAAGTGGTAAAGTTACTATTGATCCAACCGCAGGAACGGTAATTCATCCATATACACCGGTAGCAAGCTCTTATGTTGAAATGCCTTACTATTTAGGTGATTCCATTGAAAGTCTCGTGTATATTCCAACCATGCCGGGTGATTCCTATTGGGGAAATACAGTATTTATGTGGAAGTCATGGCAGACAATTAACGGAGAACAGAATTTGCCTGCATTACTTTCCAACGGAAAAAATACAAAGATTGAATCACCGACGATGGATACCTATATGCCGTACGCATTTAGTACAAACAACGATATGCAGATTAGAGCATGGTATTACAATTCCACGTATTGCGGTGTATTTAATAAAAATATTCAGGAATTCCGTGTACAGACGCATTCCTATTCTGTGATTAATGCGGATATTTATATTTATAACACTTGTGGTGATGACCACTGCACAATGCTTTATTTCGATAATGGAGCAACCATTAACGGAAATATTTACTGCATGCATGGTAGTGTAGGAATCGGGGGTAATAATGTTAAGGTTAATGGAAACATTTATAGTGAATTAGATATTTACACAGATGGTGGTGCAGACTTACAGATTAACTCCGATTACATATATGCCGGAAGACATATTGGAATTTCTAATGGATGTCAGATCAATGGTGTGGTAGTAGCCGGAAAGAACATTACCATGAAGGGAGGACAGTTTAACATTACAAATACAAACGGAACGTTAAGTCTGTATTCCAAGAAGGGCAATATCACTATGGAAAACACCACAGATTTATATGGATACATCTTCGCACCGTATGGTCACATTACCATGAAGGGAAGCCATGCAATTGTTTATGGAAAGATTATTGGTGATGAAGTTGAGTTGACAAATACCACAAAGGTTTATCCGACAGTCCGGGAATTACCGTATTCTACCAGTGATGCAAGTGATATCCTGACGACAAGAGATAAAACAGATGGAACAGTAATCGATTTAGTAGAATAATGAAATAAAAATATAATAAAACGATGGTTTGGAAGGGGCGCTGTAAAGCGAATTCTGATCAAACCGTCGTTTTTTTGTTTTTGTAAAAAATAAAATGGAAACAAGTTTTAATCAATAAAAACAATTTTACATAATTCAATTACCGAAAAACATAGGAATAATCGGCATGAAATCGTTTCAAAACAGTCGAAATAAAAAACATTTTTTTATGGTTTTCAGGTAGAAATTCCACAATGCATATGTTATATTGATTGTAAATATGCAGTTAATGCATTGCTGGAAAAAACTAACGTTTTTGTTGGAGATTCAGGAGGAGAGAATACATGTCAAAAGACTTAAAAGGTGTACCGGTAGAAGGCTTTGCTGAAAAGAGCAGAGAAGCAGCAGTAGAAGGAATTGTTTTACTGAAGAATGAAAATGAAATGCTTCCATTTAAAAAGGAAGATAAGGTATCCGTATTCGGTCGACCAATGATTGAATATTATAGAAGTGGTACCGGTTCCGGTGGAGCCGTACAGGTTGAATATGCGACCAACATCGTGGATGGTTTCCGTGACAATGGAATTGCCATCAATGAAGATATTGTTGCAGACTATACAGAGTGGTTAAAGGATCATCCGTTTGATAACGGTGGCGGTGGCTGGGCTGCTGAACCTTGGTTCCAGAAAGATATGGATATTACAGTAGAATATGCGAAGGCTCAGGCTGAAAAGACCAATAAGGCCGCCTATGTAATCGGTAGAACTGCTGGAGAAGATAAGGATAATTTCGCATGGGACGGAAGTTTCCTCTTAACACCGGAAGAAAAAGCAAATATTAAGAATATTACAGAAGCTTTTGATGAAGTGTGTATTATCTTAAATGTGTCTAATATTATTGACATGAAGTGGATTGAAGATCCTATATATAATGATAAGATTAAGTCCATCGTGATTGTTTGGGGCGGTGGAATGGAAGGTGGAAATGCAGTTGGTGATGTGCTTTCCGGAAAGGTGACACCGAGTGGTAAGCTGCCGGATACCATTGCATATGATATCGAGGATTATCCTTCTACAAAGAATTTTGGTGATCCATTAAATAACTTATATCAGGAAGATATCTATATCGGATATCGTTATTTTGAAACTTTTGCACCGGATAAGGTAATGTTCGAGTTTGGTTTCGGTCTTTCCTATACTACATTTGATGTAGATACAGTAGATGCAAAAGAAGTAGGAGATGATATCGTTCTTACTACAAAGGTTACCAACACAGGAGACAAGTTCTCCGGTAAGGAAGTTGTTCAGGTTTATTATGAAGCACCTCAGGGTGAACTCGGAAAGCCGGCAATGGTTCTTGGTGTATTTAAGAAGACTAAGACTTTGGCACCGGGAGAAAGCGAAACATTGGAAATTAAACTTCCAATTAAGAGCATGGCATCTTATGATGACAGCAATGCTACAGGTCATAAGTCATGCTACGTATTAGAAGCTGGTGATTACAAGATCTTTGCAGGTAGCAGTGTTCGTGAAAATGCATTTGTTTATACCTATAAATTAGATGAATTAGTAGTTGTGGAACAGTTGTCTGAAGCAATGTGTCCAAACGACGAAAAGCTTACCTTGTTAAAACCGGGTGCAAGAAAAGCAGATGGAACCTATGAAGAAACTTATGTACCATCTCAGAAGCCAACGGTTGATATGGCAAAGCGTATTGAAGATAATCTCCCACCATCCATGGAAATTACCGGAGATGTGGGAATTACATTGCAGGATGTTCGGGACGGAAAAGCTGATTTAGATGATTTCGTGGCACAGCTGGATGTATCAGAACTTGCGTTAATCGTTCGTGGTGAAGGAATGAGTAACCCTCGTGTAACCCAGGGTACTGCATCCGCTTTCGGTGGATTAAGTGATTCTTTATTCAGCTACGGTGTTCCTGCAGCATGCTGTGCAGATGGACCGAGTGGACTTCGTTACGATGGAAAGGCGACACAGCTTCCAATCGGAACCGCTCTTTCATCAACATGGAATCCGGAATTAGTCCGTGAACTTTACACCATGGAAGGTCAGGAACTTTACAGAAACGACGTAGATACCCTTTTAGGACCAGGGGTAAACATTCATAGAAATCCGTTAAACGGTAGAAACTTCGAATATTATTCCGAAGATCCATACCTTTCCGGTATTATGGCAACTGCTTCTACCGGTGGTATTAAAGATGGTGGCGCTTGGGGAACCATTAAGCACTTCGCATTAAACGGACAGGAATCCCATCGATTCAAAATCAATGCAGTTGCATCTGAAAGAGCAATCAGAGAAATTTACTTAAAGACATTCGAAATGCCAATTAAGGCCGGAGAAGTTATGGCATTAATGACTTCTTATAACCCAATCAACGGTCATTGGGCAGCGTCAAACTATGATCTTTGTACCACAATCCTTCGTGGAGAATGGGGTTACAAGGGATTTGTAATGACTGACTGGTGGGCAAAGATGAACGATGTTGTGGAAGGTGGAGAAGAAACCAACACTGACATCCGTGATATGGTTCGTTCCCAGAATGACGTATACATGGTAGTAAACAACAACGGTGCAGAAGTAAACTCTAACGGAGATAATACAGAAGAATCTGTAGCCAATGGTACCTTAACCATCGGAGAACTTCAGAGAGCTGCTAAGAATATCTTAAACTTCATTCTGAATGCACCTGTTATTGAAAGACCATTGGTTGACACAGACGTGGCGAAGCATTTTGATGCAGACCCAACTGGTGTTGCAAAATATGAAACATTCAAATTAGCGGAAGACAACAAGGTAATGTTTAACAGCGGTACACAGGCTTCTGTAGAAATTGATGAAACAGCAGAATACACAGTGATTGTAAACATTATGTTTGAAAAGAGTAACTTATCTCAGTCAACAGTAAACGTTATGACCGGAGATGAAACAATGTTTGTCATCCAGACCAACGGAACAGACGGAAACTGGATTACACAGAAGTTGTGTAAGGTACAGTTAGATAAAGGTATTTACAACATCGACTTAGTAGATGTCCTTGCAGGTATTAAAGTAAGCTACATCCAGTTCAAGAAGATTAATAAAAAGAAGTAATGCCGAATTACATACGGTGAAAATAAAAGAAGAATCCTTCGATACAAATTTATTTGCGAGAGAAGGATTCTTCTTTCGTTTTTATTGCGCGCCAGCGCGACCAGCATCGATTGCGAAGCAATTGATGCTGGCACCGCTTGAAAAACAAATTGACAAGTGTCAAAATTGATAGTATTCTATACGAAATTGAATATGAAAAACAAAGGAGGAAGAGCCATGAAACAGTTATATGTATCCACAAGTGAACCAGAATTAAAGTTGGTTGAGGGACTTTTGAAAAGTGAAGGAATAGAACCACAGATTTTTGCAGGTGGAGCAGGAGATTACTTACGCGTTCTTGGCGCAGATTATTCCATTGCGAAATCCGTTGTTGTTCAGGATCAGGATTACGAAAAAGCAAAGCAGTTACTGGAAGAAAATGGATATACACAGGAAACCCAGAATAAGATTAATGGGGCAGGAATGATGATTGCCAGAATAATTATCGCAATAATTGTTCTCATTGTCGTGGGATGCCTTTTGTTCTATGGATTAGAATAAGAAGGATAATAAGGGCGCTCGGAAGCTATAGGCTTCCGAGTTTTTTTCTTGTTTTGCCCCTTGAAATATTGTATACTAATTATATTAGTGGATTACTATGCCCTGACGGGCATTTTTTCACGAAAAACGACTGAAAATATGTCGAAAAGATGCAGGAGGAACAGATGATTACATTAAGTAAAGGTGGCGCTTATCTCATTAACGGAACTGACGTTATTGAAGAGGGCAACGAAGAATTATTAAAGAGTAAATTAGGTGACAAGTATCTTTCAAAGGAAGAAGCTGCGAAGAATACCATGGCTTATAATATTTTGAAAGACCATAATACATCAGGCAATATGAATGAGTTGCAGATTAAGTTTGACAAACTGACTTCTCATGATATTACCTTTGTTGGAATTATTCAGACAGCCAGAGCATCAGGACTGGAAAAATTCCCGATTCCTTATGTTCTTACAAACTGCCACAACAGTTTATGTGCGGTAGGTGGAACCATTAACGAAGATGACCACATGTTTGGTCTGACAGCTGCTAAGAAATACGGCGGTATCTATGTACCACCTCATCAGGCAGTTATTCATCAGTTCGCAAGAGAAATGCTTGCAGGTGGTGGAAAGATGATTTTAGGTTCTGATTCTCATACCCGTTACGGTGCATTGGGAACAATGGCTATGGGTGAAGGTGGACCGGAACTTGTAAAACAGTTACTGAACCAGACTTATGATATCAATATGCCTGGCGTAATCGGTATCTACATGACCGGAGAACCACAGAAGGGTGTTGGTCCTCAGGACGTGGCTTTGGCAATTATCGGTGAAGTATTTGCCAAGGGGTACGTAAAGAATAAAGTAATGGAATTCGTTGGACCTGGTGTGTCAAATCTTTCCGCTGATTTCCGTATCGGTGTGGACGTTATGACAACAGAAACCACATGTCTTTCTTCTATCTGGAGAACTGACGAAAAGATCAAGGAATTCTATGACATTCACGGAAGAGTAGAAGAATACAAGGAATTAAATCCGGGTGAAGTTACATACTACGATGGAATTGTTTACGTTGACTTATCCAAGATTAAGCCAATGATCGCAATGCCATTCCACCCAAGTAATACATACACTATTGACGAATTAAATGCGAACCTGGAAGACATCCTTCATGATGTTGAAAAGAAAGCATTGGTTTCTTTAGACGGACAGGTTGATTACAAGCTGACTGATAAGATCAGAAACGGAAAGCTTTATGTAGAACAGGGTATCATCGCAGGTTGTGCCGGTGGTGGATTCGAAAACATCTGTGCAGCAGCAGACATCCTGAAAGGAAAGAACATCGGTGCAGATGAATTTACATTAAGTGTTTATCCAGCATCTATGCCGGTATATATGGAACTCATCAAGAATGGTTCCGCAGCAGATATCATGGCAGCAGGTGGTGTATTAAAGACAGCATTCTGTGGACCATGTTTCGGTGCCGGAGATACACCTTCCAACAATGCATTCAGTATCAGACATTCTACACGTAACTTCCCGAACAGAGAAGGAAGTAAGCTTCAGAATGGTCAGATTTCTTCTGTAGCATTGATGGATGCCCGTTCCATTGCGGCAACTGCAGCAAATAAGGGTTACTTAACTTCTGCAGCAGATATTGATGTGGAATACCAGAACAAGAAATATCACTTCGACAGCAGCATTTATGCAAACAGAGTCTTTGATTCCAAGGGTGTTGCTGATCCGAATACAGAATTAAAGTTTGGTCCAAACATTAAGGACTGGCCGGAAATGGTAGCTTTAACAGATAACCTGTTATTAAAGGTTGTATCTGAAATTCACGACCCTGTAACAACCACAGATGAATTGATTCCATCCGGAGAAACTTCATCTTATCGTTCTAATCCTTTAGGGCTTGCTGAATTCGCATTGTCCAGAAAGGATCCTGCATACGTAGGAAGAGCGAAAGAAGTTCAGGCTGCTGAAAAAGCAAGAGAAGCAGGAAATTGTCCGGGAGAAGTATTGCCGGAAATCAAGGAAATGACAAACCTCATTAAGAGTGAATTACCACAGTTCCCGATCTGCAAGGAAACAATCGGTATCGGTAGTACAATCTATGCAGTAAAACCTGGTGATGGTTCTGCCAGAGAACAGGCCGCATCCTGTCAGAAGGTATTAGGCGGATGGGCAAACATTGCACAGGAATACGCTACTAAGAGATATCGTTCGAACTTAATCAACTGGGGTATGCTTCCATTCATCTATGAAGAGGAAGAACTTCCATTTAAGTTGAATGATTATATCTTCGTTCCGAATGTTGCGAAAGCAGTTCAGGAAGGTAAGACGGAATTAGAAGCATTTGCCATTGATGAGAACAAGAACATCACACCATTTACATTAAAGCTTGGTGAAATGACAGATGATGAAAGGGAAATTATCTTAAAGGGTTGTTTGATTAATTATAACAGAATCTAATGGTTGTCCGGCTCTTGGAGGGCGTAAGCTTTTCCGGAGCCGGATAGCAAATCAAGACTATAAAGGAGGCTATATGGAGAATAAATATCTTATAACAAAAGATGATTGCTATTTATTCGGTAAGGGCATTCATTATGAAATTTATAATAAGCTGGGTGCTCACGAAACTGAAATTGATGGCGTTAAGGGAACATATTTTGCAGTTTGGGCACCACATGCCGTCAATGTATCCGTTGTAGGAGATTTTAATGGCTGGGTTGGGTTTGACCATAATATGAAGATGGAAAACGAGTCAGGAATCTGGGAATTATTTATTCCGGGAATTGGTGAAGGCGAGTTATATAAATATGCAATTACAACACAGACCGGCGATACCTTATTTAAGGCAGATCCATATGGTAACTGGGCGGAAGTTCGTCCGGGAAACGCCTCCCGTATAGCAAATATTGAGAAGTATAAATGGAAAGACAGTAAATGGATTGCTCAGAAGGCGAAGGAAAATCACTATGAGCAGCCAATGTCCATTTACGAAGTACATTTGGGATCCTGGAAGAAAGAGTTTCAGGGACCGGATGATGAAGATGGATTTTATGATTATAAGCGATTGGCAAAAGAGCTGGTGGCTTATGTGAAGGACATGGGGTACACCCATGTGGAATTGATGGGTGTTTTGGAACATCCTTTTGATGGCTCCTGGGGATATCAGGTTGTGGGCTATTATGCACCAACTTCCAGATATGGAAAGCCGGAGGAATTTATGTACTTAGTAGACGCGTTCCATAAGGCAGGGATTGCAGTCATTCTTGACTGGGTTCCGGCACATTTCCCGAAGGATGCCCATGGACTTGCCATGTTTGATGGCACACCGCTTTATGAATATGCAGATACCAGAAAGGGAGAACATCCTGACTGGGGAACGAAGGTATTTGATTATTCTAAGACGGAAGTAAGCAATTTCCTTTTAGCAAATGCATTGTTCTGGGTAGAAAAATACCATATTGACGGACTTCGAGTGGACGCTGTAGCCTCTATGCTGTATTTAGATTACGGTCGTGAAGACGGTCAGTGGGTTCCGAATATTTATGGTGGAAATGAAAATCTGGAAGCAATAGAATTCTTTAAGCATTTAAGTAGTATTATGAAATACAGAAATCCTAGAGCTTACGTCATTGCAGAAGAATCTACTGCATGGCCAAAGGTTACCATGGCACCGGAAGAGGGCGGTTTAGGCTTCTCCTATAAGTGGAACATGGGATGGATGCACGACTTCTTAGAGTATACAAAGCAGGATCCTTACTTCAAGAAGGGTGCACATAATAAGATGACTTTTGGTATTACTTACGCATTTAGCGAAAACTTTATCTTGGTATTGTCTCATGACGAGGTAGTACATCTGAAGTGTTCGATGTTAAATAAAATGCCGGGATATCCTTCCGACAAGTTTAAAAACTTAAAAACTGCATATACTTTCATGATGGGACATCCGGGAAGAAAGTTGCTGTTCATGGGACAGGAATTTGCACAGCTTCAGGAATGGTCCGAAGCGAGAGCATTGGACTGGTATTTATTGGAAGAACCGGAACATAAGGATATGCAGGAGTATGTGAAGAAGTTACTTCATATTTATAAAAAATATCCTGCCCTTCATACGGAAACAAAGGGTTATGGAGCGTTCCAGTGGATTAATGCAGATGACTGTGATAGAAGCATTTTCAGTTTTATCCGTCATACAACAGAGCATGATTGCAAAAACTCAGTTGGGGTAGTTTGTAACTTTACACCAATGGAACGACCGGATTATGTGGTTGGGGTTCCAAAGGCTGGAACTTATAAGAGAATTATTACGACAGAAAGCGGAGATACGCAAACTGTAAAATATAAGGCAATTAAGGGTGAATGTGACGGACTTCCATATCGATTGGAAATTCCACTTCGTCCGTTTGAATCTGTTATGTTTGAATTCCCGAAGGTAACAGGAAAGAAAAAGAAATCATAAGAATAAGGGCAGTACCGATTGCTGCCCTTTCTTAACGAAGGTATCAATTATGAAAAAGAAGATTTTTGTTGTTGTTTTAATATTGTTTCTTGTGATCGCTGCAGTGGTTGGAGCTATCATTTTTAATAAGAACCATAAAGAGGTTCCGGTTTCGGCACCATCACAGTCTTATAAAGGAAAATTACCGCAGGTAACGGCCTACTATAAAAAGGATGCAGTGGGAAGACTTCTGGGTTATGTCAGTGAGCAGCAGATTGCAACCAATCGAAATAATATCATTCCGGTTTCGCCGGAAAGAGTGGTGCCAATTAGTGTAAATCCAAAGAAAAATGAAATAACAAAGGTCTCTTATGAGATTAAGTCCATGGAAGATAATCGTCTTTTGGATAGTGGTGTGATTGATAAGACGAAAACGAAAAAAGGGGTAATCTCCTTTGATTATACTGTGAGTACGATTCTTCAGATGGGTGAGGAATATTCTTTTTGCCTGATTTTGGAAACAAAGGAATTTGATAAAATTTATTATTACGCAAGAATGATGGTAGTGGATGAGGATTTTATCTCCGCCCAGATGAAATTTGCCAAGGATTTTAGTAATAAAACCTATAACAGTGTTTCTTCCAAGGATTTGATTGCTTTTATTGAACCGAATTTGGATCTTGCAAATGATTCGTTGGGACAGACTACGATTCAGTCCAGCTTCGCAATGTTGACATGGAATTCCTTGACTCCGAAAAAAGTCGGAGATACTTCTATTAGTGCCAAGGAATTTTGCATTAAGGATACCGGGGAAGCGGGGACATACACCATGAATTACCAAATTAAATCAGTCAACGCGCAGAAGGTGGAAGAAATGTATAACGTGGCAGAAACCATTACGGTTTGGACCTGTGCCGGAAAGCAATATGTTTTGGCTTATGATAGGGAAGTGAACCAGATTTGGACTGCCGATGAAAACAATATTGGAAATAGCTTCATTGATTTGGGAATTCAGAACACGGATAAAATCGAGCATGTCGAAAGCCCGAACCGAAATTATCTGTCTTTTGCCATTAATGGTGATGCCTACGTAATGAATGTTACAACCAAGGAAGTGGTTCCAATTTATAAATTGAATGCAGAAAACTCTTCCGAACTATATCAGACAAGGGTTAAGGTTTTAAATGTGACGGATGAAGGAAATGCGAATTTCATTATTTATGGCTATAGTCCGAGTGAAGAGCATGTGGGAAAAAATGGAATTTCCATTATGCACTTTGATAAGAAAACCAATGAAACCAAGGAAAAAGTATTTATGGTATGCGGAGTTTCTGCAGCAATTATGGAGCACGAACTACAGGGATTGTTCCATATTGGAGACGGAACAGTTTACCTGAAATTGGGTAAGAATATTTATTATGCAAACACTCAGACAAAGGAGACCGGAATTCTGGTTGAAAATCTGGAAGATCACAGTTTTGCCATTAATCGTGATGGTTCCATGCTGGTTTACAACACCAGTGGAAAGGCTTATTCGGACAGCATTACCATTGTGGACCTGAATAATGGTCAGATGAATACCATTGAAGCAGGGAAAGGAAAGGTCATTAAAGTTTGCGGTTATACCGGCGAAAATCTGGTTTATGGATTAGCAAATAAAACGGATGCTGAAAAGGGCTATAAATATTTCCCGATGAACATTGTGAAAATTGTGGATCCGAAGTTTAATGAAATTAAATCCTATTATCAGGAAAATGTATTTGTTACGGATGTTGAAATCACAGATACAATCATTAATATGAAGCGAGTGAAAAAGGGAAAAGTCATTGATGATGACCAGTTGTTGTTCAATTCTGAAGAACAGGTTACTGCAGCATACCCGAGTTATTGGACAGATGATGTGAAGATGAAGGAAATTGCCATCTCGTTTACACAGCATCTGGATGCGAATTTAGAATTAAATGTCAAAAAGGATGCAACGGTACTTTTTGATATCGGTGTAGAAGTGGAAACTTCTATGGAATATGACTTGAACAATAAGAGTTATGTTTATGGCTATGGAAAGCTTCAGAGCGTGTTTGATAGCCAAGGAATGGCAGAAAAGGCTGCAAGGGCAGTATACGGTCTTGTAACTAATGAAAAGGGACAGAAGACCTGGGTGTTTGAAGAACATTACGAGTAACAGGAATGGAATGAGGGCCGATACAAAGGAGGGACTATGAGATTTATTCATACAGGTGATATCCATCTGGGTGCAACCCCGGAAAGCAAGAGAGAATGGGGAAAAAATCGTGGAGATGAGATTTGGAATACATTCGAAAGACTCATTCGGGAAATTAAAATAAATCCGGTAGATTTGCTGATTATTTCAGGAGATTTATTTCATAGACAGCCATTATTGAGAGAATTAAAGGAAGTCGATTATTTATTTTCAACGATTCCTGAGACTACAGTGGTTCTTTGTGCGGGAAATCATGATGCAATCAAGAAAGGTTCTTTCTACAAGGATTTCAAATGGAGCAACAATGTTTTGTTCCTGGCAGATAAAAACATTCAGAAAGTGGATATCCCGAAACTGAACTTATGCGTTTATGGATTAAGTTATCATGAAAATGAAATCACAGATGCGTTATATGATCACATTATTGTAGACGAGACGGAGAAAATAAATCTTTTGGTTGCTCATGGTGGTGATGAAAAGCACATTCCAATTAACCGAAGAAAAGTAGCAATGTCCGGTTTTGATTATGTGGCAATGGGACACATTCATATTCCGGACATTGATGAAAAAAATAAAATGGCTTATTGTGGAAGCCTGGAACCGATTGACTGTGGTGACGTGGGAGAGCGGGGCTATATCAGCGGTATTCTGGAAAAGGGACATCTGGATTTGGAATTTATCCCTTTTGCAAAACGTAATTATATGGAACTTACCTACACGGTGAATACAAAAATTACCAATATGGAATTACGCCATCGCCTACAGGATGCCATTGCAGAAAAAGGTCAGGACAATATGTATATGGTGGTTCTTGATGGTTACAGAAATCCGGACTTTGAAATTTACCCGTCGGATATTGAGGCCTTGGGAAATATTGTAAGTGTACAGGACATTACCGTTCCGGATTTTGACTTTGAAGAGTTGTACGAGGAAAACAAGGATAATATTCTTGGAATGTTTATCAAGAAATATCTGGACAAAGGAGAACGGACTCCGATGGAACAGAAGACGCTTTACTACGGAACAAAAGCATTGATGGATGCAATGGAGGACAAGTTATGATTATTAAGGATATGAATTTGATTAATTTCGGAAAATTTAATCATCAATCTGTATCTTTAAAGCCTGGATTAAATATTATTTATGGTGAAAACGAAGCAGGAAAAACCACATTACATACTTTTATCAGAGCAATGCTTTTTGGAATCGAACGACAAAGAGGAAAAGCCAGTGTCAATGATTTATATGTAAAGTATGAGCCATGGGAAAATCCGGCAAACTATCAGGGAAACATGCGGATTGAAACGGATGGAGTAACCTACCGGATTGAGCGGAACTTCAACAAGGAGCATCGCCTTTTCCAGGTGATTAATGAAGATACCGGAAAGATTCTTACGGAAGATGAGATTGATCAGTTGTTTGCCGGTCTGGATGAAAAATGCTATTACAACACAATCAGCATTAGCCAGCTGGGAAGCAGCACAGACAAGGAGCTGGAAGGAATTCTGAAGAATTATGCGGCAAATATTGGATCCACAAAATCCATGGAAATTGACATTAAGAAGGCGTTTGCGGATTTAGACAATCAAAAGAAAAAGATTAATGCAGAATATAAAATCAGCGAAGAAGACATTATTCGTAAATCCATCTTCAATGCGCAGGAACAGCTGGAAGTTTCCGAAGCAGAGCAGCAGGGGATTGTTGTTGAAATTGAAGGAAAGCAAAGTGAATTAAAGGACGTAGAACTTAGGGAAAAGGAACTTTCCGCAAAAGATGCAAAACGTTTGGAGGAATTAGCAAAGCAGAACGAGCGCAAAGAAAACCTCTATCAGGAAGTAATTAGCCTGACGGCAGATTTAGAAAAGAATTCGGCTACTCTCGTGAAGGTTCGGGAGCACGAAGAAG
This sequence comes from uncultured Lachnospiraceae bacterium, assembly GCA_902766735.1. GTDB lineage: Bacteria > Bacillota > Clostridia > Lachnospirales > Lachnospiraceae > Eubacterium_G. Next base: position 16,194 of record CACXEU010000050.1, on the reverse strand, counting down.
AATTAAAGGCTCAGCTTCAGAATCGAGGTATTGACTCCCGTCAAACCATGGAAAAGGTCAATGACAAGGTTATGAACAGCACGAATATCCCGATTGCTTTCTTAATTATGATGATGGCAGCCATCGGTGTTGGAATTGGATTGCTTTTTGGAAACTCTTATCGCTTGTATAACCCGGCGGTATGGTTTAAACCGGTGATTTGTTTTGTCGCAGCCTTTTTCTTCCTTGTACTTGCGATTTTCAAATATGTAGTTAATAGAAGACAGAAGGAAGAGAAACTTCTCGTCATCAAGGAATTACGTCAGACTTTGGAACGACTGGAAGCAGCAAAGCATGAAGAGGTTTATACAGAACGTCAGGTGGAACGAAAGAAAGAAAATCTGGAAAGCGTCCAGAATATGATTCGTATTGAGGAACAAAAGGAATTTGGCTTGGAAGATTACAGCGAAGACCTGAAAGAACTCAATGAAGAAAAGCGAAAGGTTCAGGAAGCAATCTCAAAATCCCAGTGGGTTCTGGAACAGAAAAAAGAACGAGATATTGAAACCGAAAAAAGAATCGATGAATTAAAGCATCGAGAAGAAAATATTCAGAAAGCAAAAATGGAGATTCAGGCTCTCCAGACTGCAAAAGAAGAAATCGAAGAAATTGCAAATGAGATTCGAAACAGCTTCGGAAGAAAGCTGAACGAAAAAGCGTCAGAATATATGGGACATATTACCAACGGAAAGTATGATCAGTTATCCATTGATGAAAAACTGAACATTTCCGTACAGGGAAAGAATCATTTAATTTCCTCAAGTCGTCTCAGTAAGGGAACAGTAGAGCAAATTTACATGTCTCTTCGTCTGGCAGCAACAGACATCATTTTTGAAACGGACAAAAAGCCGATTCTTCTGGACGATGCCTTTGCAATGTATGACAATAAACGAATGGGAAATACCCTTCGCTATATGTCAGAGCAAATGGAGCAGGTAATTGTTTTCTCCTGTCATACAAGAGAAAAATTACTGGCAGATAAGCTGGGGCTGAATTACAACTTTATCAGACTGTAAAAAAAGTCGCGCTACTAATCCCTGCAAAATAGAAAAGGGCTGAATGGCATTTTTTGCCGTTCAGCCCTTGCTAATAACTATTTCTATTATTTCTGTCCTTCCGTGTATTTTGTTACACGTTTCTTAATCTTTTCGTATGGATTTAATAAATCGCTGATAGAACTATCATGATTTAATTTATCAATGAACAATGCTGTGTACTTAGCAACATCTACGTTGATGTACCATTCTCTTTCTAATAATTCAGGAGTCTGGTATACACAGTTTGTTGTCATAACTTTGCTGATTAAGCCCTGTTCGTAAGCTTTGTCAAATTTCTCTAAACCGTTTGTGAAGAGACCAAAAGTAGAAGCAACGAAGACTCTGTTAGCTTTACGCATCTTTAACTGTTTTGCAACGTCTAACATACTGTCACCGGAAGAAATCATGTCATCAACGATGATAACGTCTTTTCCTTCGACGGATTCACCAAGATATTCATGCGCAACGATTGGGTTTCTACCATCAACAATTGTTGTATAGTCACGTCTCTTATAGAACATTCCCATGTTTACGCCTAAAACGTTTGCATAGTAAACAACACGTCCCATGGCGCCTTCGTCAGGACTGATCATCATTAAGTGATCTGCATCTATTTTAAGGTCATCAACATTTTTAAGAAGGTTTTTGATAAACTGATATGTTGGCATAATTGATTCAAAACCACTAACAGGAATTGCATTGTTAACACGTGGGTCGTGTGCATCGAAAGTTAAGATGTTATCTACCCCCATGTTTACTAATTCCTGAAGCATTACTGCACAGTCCATAGATTCTCTTGCGGTACGTCTGTGCTGTCTGCTTTCGTAAAGGAAAGGCATGATGACAGTAATTCTGTGTGCCTTACCGGCAGCTGCAGCAATAACTCTTTTGATATCTGCGTAGTGATCGTCCGGAGACATGTGATTCTTATGACCGCATACGGTATATTCAATGCTGTAGTTTGTAACATCATCGATAATGTAAAGGTCACAACCTCTGACAGAATCTTTTAAGGTACATTTTGCTTCCCCAGTACCAAAACGTGGAGTGCTTACATCTAAAAGGTAAGAATCCTTAACATAACCCTGATAAGTGATTGGGGATTCCTTGGATTCCAGGCGTTCCTTTCTCCAGTCACTGATATATGCATCAACGGTATCGCATAACTGCTTGCTTCCGGATAATGCAACGATGGCTAACGGTCCTACTGGGATTGATTCAACATACTTTTGGTTTATCATTTTGAAATTTCCTCCATTGTAAATGTTTAAACTGTATAGTTCTTTTTTATTCTTATATCATCACCAAAAATCTTCAGTGGCGTATAATTTCCAGCGGCTCTGGAAAAAATACGTTCCTCGTACCGTTCCTGCAATTGCTGTAGGGAAAGGTTCGTAGAAATAATTGTAGATTTCTGATGCGTAAGACGTTCGTTAAGACAATCGAACAGGGAAGAATCCGTAAAGGAGTTCGTCATTTCTGTTCCAAGATCGTCAATGATTAAAAGGTCGCAGTGAATTAATTCATCCATGCTGATTTGAGAATAAACAGAATTGTTATCTCTTCGGAATGAATAATCAGCCATTAAATCAAATAACTGAACCGCTGACAAGTAAATCACGGAATAAGATTTTTCAATTAATTCCTTAGCAATGCAGTTAATTAAAAAGGTCTTTCCTGTGCCTGCCCTGCCATAGAATAGCAGATTATCAAAGGTTTTGTCAAAGTGATTAATAAAATAATGGCAATGATCCATCACTGTTTCTATATTTTCGGCAGCAGAAATGCCGGTGGTTTCATCAATATAATCCTCTGAATATAAGGAATAATCAAAGGTGTCAAAGTTTTCCCGGTCAAGAATTTCCTGTAATTCGGAACGGGAATATAAAAGTTTAATGATTTCTTCTTTCAGACAATGACAAGGTTTCTGGTTTACATAACCTGTATCCTTGCAATCCGGACAGGTAAAAATCTCGTCTAGATAATCAGCAGGAAAATGATTTGCCAGAAGAAGTGCTTTTTTTCGCTCTGAAATCACAGCGATGTCTTCTCGCAGGCTGTCCTTAAAGGAGTTATCTCCTTGCAAGGCGGATTTTGTGGCACGAAGTGCCAGCCCGGAAATCTCCTGATCCAATTCAGCCATTTCCGGAATTAAAGAGTAAACCTCCTGAATCCGTTTTTCCATTTTCAATTTATTGGTAATGCGACGATTGTTATAGCGGTTTGCAATAACGTCAGCCTGATCTCTTGTAATTGCCATAAATTCTCCTAAAAAGCAGATTATTTCGCATCACTTTTCTTGGATGACTTTAATTTTTTGTCTCTGCTGGAAAGTAATTTTTTTTCTAAATCGTTATAATCGTAATTTCGCTGTTCAAAGGATTTTGCACGCTTAGGGCGTGAAATTGTTACCTTAGGGCGTACAGATTGCTTAAAATCCTCAGAATGAGCCTTGTCCAATGCTTCAATGGCTTCTAAGGAGAAGGCTTTGTTCTGAAACCAGTTAGTAAGAGTCTTATCCGTGTATGGAAAACTTCCGGTGTGGATGTGTTCCATGGTACGATTACAAGCTTCTAAAATAATATCGTCAGAAAAACCGTACTCATTCGTCCATTTTGAAACATAGGAAATATCTTTTTTAATAGGTGTTTTTGCGTCTAAGCCAAATATTTTATAAATGCTTTGGAAGATGGCACGACGAAGTAGTTCATCGTTTTTCGCATCGGTGGAATTATCGATGCCACGACGGGCATATTCCACAGCCTGCTTTTCTATGGCGCGTAGCGTTTTATTTCCCATGGAAATGCAAGTTTCCATAATGTATTCAATAAAATCCACACTGAGTTTCAAACCATCTAACATATAAATAATGGAATTTACGTCCGAAGAAGTTAATGTTTTTCCTAAATAAGTCTGGGCAAGGAAGGTCAAATGCTGAAGTTCCTCATTGCCTGAAAACTGACGAATTTCTGCAGCGGTATATTTCTTCTTGGAAGGAATAATGATTCCGGAACTTTCCGGAACGGCTGCGGAAAAACTTTCGCCGGATGCTTTCGCTAAAACAGGGGGCTCTACAACGACTTCGGTCTTTTTCACTGGTTCAAACTTAATTCCGGAGATTTCCTCCTTACTATTAAAGGATAGAGAAAGGAGTCCCTGATCTGACCAGTAATTCAGTGCTCGTACAACATCGGAATCCAGAAGCTGGAACTGATCTGCAATATGTTCTGTAGAAAAATCTGCAGGGATTGCAGTAGTACTATGCACCAGGCGTAATAAATGAAGGTAAATCTTAACAAATTCCCCGTTTGCATTTGGCATATATTCATCTATAAAAATATTTGAAACAGATGTGAAGTCTGAGAAGACTCCTCTGTCTAAAACCAATTTACACATTTTGCTCTACTCTCTATTCGTTAGTCTTGTCTTTCCTTAGAAGAGTATAGCAAAAAAAATGGAAAAATCAACATCACAAATTGGCTGAAAAGCCCATTATTAAAGGGTTTCAAAGGGGTGTTAATAATGTTAATAGTGATGATAACAAAATAAAATAAATTGTCGAAAACTGTCGCTTTCCCCATTGTAAAAGGACTCGGACAGGTTTCTGAATTGTAAAGTTATGTAAACAAAAATCCACAAATCTTTGTTAATAAAATTCAGCAAAAATTTGTGGAAATGTTAATAGATTATTTTTTTAACAGGTCTTCCCCGATGTTTACTACATCTCCGGCTCCCATAGTTATTAACAAGTCATTTTCTTTACAATTTTTTAATAAAAATTGTTCAATTTCTTCGAAAGAAGGGAAATAGTATGTTTCGGTTCCGATTTTTTCGATTTCATTTTTTACATCTTCAGAACTAATGCCCAAAGTGTTCTTTTCTCTGGCGGCATATATGTCTGCCAAAACTACGGCATCTGCCTTGGAAAGTTCTTGCGCAAATTCATGCAGCAGGGCTTTGGTTCGGGTGTAAGTGTGTGGCTGGAATACAATCCACATCTTCTTATGAGGATAATGTTTTGCAGTCTTAATTGTAGCGCGGATTTCATCCGGATGATGTGCGTAATCATCGATGACTGTAAATCCATTCACTTTTCCCTTGTACTGGAAACGACGATCCGTTCCACCGTACTGCTGAAGCCCTTTAAGAATATCTTCATCCTTTAATCCAAGAACGTGCGCTGTAGCGATGGCTGCCAGAGAATTATAAATATTATGTTCTCCGGTAACGCCTAAAGTAATATGTGCAATGACCTTTCCGTTCTTTACTAAATCGTAAGAACCATGGGCAAAATCATCATAAGTAATGTTTGTGGCACTGTAATCACTCTTATTCGGGTCAGAACCAACGGTAATCACGTTACACTTCAGTCCTTCTGTGAAGTATTCCACGTTTTCAATGTCACTGTTAATGACTAAAGTACCGTCTTCCGGAATCAATGATGCATAAACTTTAAAACTGTGTCTGATGTCGTCTAAATCCTTGAAGAAATCCAGATGATCTGCAGCAACATTTAAGATAATACCGATTTTTGGTGGGAAAGAATGAAAACTATTGGTATATTCGCAGGATTCCGTAATGATATGCTCGGAATGTCCTACTCTGGTATTTCCCTTGATGGTTGGCATAATTCCACCGACCAAAATAGTAGGATCGGTATCAGCTTCCAACAAAATCTGAGAAATCATGGAAGTGGTTGTAGTTTTTCCATGAGTTCCGGATACGCCGATGGATTCCTTGTAATTTTTCATGATTTGTCCGAGAAATTCGGCACGGGTTAATAAAGGAATATTTTTTTCGGTTGCAGCCACTAATTCCGGGTTATCTGCCTTCACTGCAGCTGTATATATTAAAACATCTACATCATCAGCAACATTGGAAGCCTGCTGTCCATAAAAAACAGTGGCGCCTAAAGATTCCAGATGCTTTGTGATTTCTGATTCTCTGGAATCAGAACCGGTTACCGTAAAACCACGGGAAAGCATAATCTCAGCCAAGCCACTCATGCTGATGCCACCAATTCCGGTAAAATGTAATTTCGCCGGAACGTCAAAATTTAATTGATACATAATAAACTCCATTCCGCTACAATGTAGCACAATTCGTAAAGTGCGTATGAAAACCCATTTAATAGGAAATGATTTACGCATCTATAAGTATACAATTATTTATGGAAAAATCAAACGGAAAACAATGAATTACAAAAAACAGGAAAAGTAATTGTGCAATATGCACAACGAATGTCGAATTATGATGAAAAAAAGAGAAGAAATCAATAAGAAAATCGAGAAAAAGCCTTTTAATCAAAGGGGTTTGATGATATAATCAAATGTACAAATACCACACGGACGGGTATAGGAAGAATGGTCCGGACTTAAATTTATGCAACGAGGTGATAGACATGATTAAAAAAGAGATGATTGCGATGCTGCTTGCAGGTGGACAAGGAAGCCGTCTGGGTGTATTGACAGCGAAAGTCGCGAAACCGGCAGTTGCTTTTGGAGGAAAGTATAAGATTATTGATTTCCCATTAAGCAACTGTATTAATTCAGGAATTGATACGGTAGGTGTGTTGACACAGTATCAGCCACTCCGCTTAAATGCCCATATTGGCATTGGTATTCCTTGGGATCTAGATCGAAACATTGGAGGGGTCACGGTCCTTCCTCCATATGAAAAGAGCCAGAATACGGAGTGGTACACAGGAACGGCGAATGCTATCTATCAGAATTTAGAGTACATGGAGTCCTACAATCCTGATTATGTCCTGATTTTGTCAGGAGATCATATCTATAAAATGGATTATGAGGTGATGTTGGATTACCATAAGGCGAATAATTCAGATGTAACCATTGCAGCGATGCCGGTTCCATGGGAAGAAGCAGGACGTTTTGGAGTTGTGGTAGCAGATGAGAATCATCAGATTACCGAGTTCCAGGAAAAGCCTGAGAATCCTAAGAGTAACTTGGCTTCCATGGGTATTTATATCTTTAGTTGGCCGGTTCTTAGAGAGGCGTTGATTAAGTTAAAGAATCAGCCGAATTGTGATTTTGGTATGCATGTTATTCCATATGTACATCAGAACGGAAAACGAATTTTTGCATATGAGTACACAGGATATTGGAAAGATGTAGGAACTTTAAAATCATATTGGGAAGCAAATATGGAATTAATTGATATTGTTCCTGAGTTTAATCTTTATGAAGAGTTCTGGAAGATTTACACTAAGAATGATGCGTTACCACCACAGTACCTGTCTGCAGAGTCTAAGGTAGAACGTAGTATCATTGGTGAAGGCTGTGATATCTGTGGAGGGGTATATAACTCCGTAATCAGTGCAAATGTTGAAGTGGAGGAAGGAGCAGAGGTTCACGATTCTATCATTATGCAGGGTTGTAAGATTAAAAAGGGAACGAAGATTTACAATTCTATCATTGCTGAAAATGTAGAAGTAGGAGAAAATGTTACGATTGGTGTAGGAGAATACGCAGACAGCCAGTTAAGTGAGAAGGTTTATAACTGTGAACTTGCTGTAATCGGTGAGAACTCTAAAATACCGGATGGTGTAACGATTGGACAGAATGTTGCGATTTCAGGAAAGACAGAAATATCAGATTACCCTGACGGAAAACTCCCATCAGGAGGCTATATAGTTAAGGCAGGTGAGATTTAATGAGGGCAGTTGGAATTATTTTAGCAGGTGGAAATAACAGTAAGATGCAGGATCTTTCGAAGAAGAGAGCTGTCGGAGCGATGCCATTGGCAGGTAGCTACAGAGCGATTGATTTTGCACTGAGTAATATGACAAATTCACATATTCAGAAGGTGGCTGTACTGACACAGTATAATGCCCTTTCATTGAATGAACATTTAAGCTCATCAAAATGGTGGGACTTTGGTAGAAAACAGGGAGGACTTTATGTATTTACTCCATCTATTACATCGGATAATGGATTCTGGTATCGTGGAACGGCAGATGCAATCGCACAGAACATTGCATTTTTGAAGAAGAGCCATGAACCATATGTTATCATTGCTTCCGGTGATGCAATCTATAAGATGGATTATAATAAAGTATTAGAGAAACATGTTGAAACCGGTGCTGATATCACAATTGTAGGAAAGGAAATGCCGGAAGGCACGGACGTTTCTGCATATGGTGTAATATCAACGGATGAATCCGGAAGAGTTACGGACTTCGTCGAAAAACCAATAGACAGCACAAACACATTTGTTTCCACAGGGATTTATGTGATTCGAAGAAGATTATTGATTCAGTTAGTGGAAGAATGTTCCGCAGCAGATCAGTATGATTTGGTTTCAGACATTATTATCAGAAACAAGGACGCAAAGAGAATTTTTGCTTATAAGATGGACTCTTATTGGAAGAACATCGCCAGCGTTCAGAATTACTTTGACGCAAACATGGATTTCTTAAAGAAGGATGTTCGTGATTTCTTCTTTAAACAGTATCCGGATGTCTATTCCAAGGTGGAAGACTTGCCACCGGCAAAATATAACCCGGGTTGTAACGTAAGTAACAGTCTTGTGTCCAGTGGATGTATTATTAATGGTGAGGTACAGGGTTCCGTTATTTTTAAGCAGGCATACATAGGAAATAATTGTGTGGTGAAAAATTCCATTATCATGAACGACGTATATATCGGTGATGGAGCAGTGATTGAAAACTGTATTATTGAAAGCCACAGCACGATTAATCCGAATGAAAAGCTTGGTAATTCTGACGGAAACGTGGAAATAATTAACGAGAGAAATTTTAGATATAGTCTATAAAAGAAAAGGAGCGGCATATGAATATAACAGACGTAAGAGTTAGAAAGATGACAAAAGAAGGTAAGATGAAGGCTGTAGTATCTATTACCATTGATGGCGAATTCGTAGTTCATGACATCAAGGTAGTAGAAGGCGAGAAGGGATTATTCATTGCAATGCCTAGTAGAAAGGCTGCAGATGGCGAATACAGAGATATCGCACATCCAATTAATTCCGAAACACGTAGCTCTATTCAGCAGATTGTTTTAGATGCTTACGAAAAAGCTTTATTAGAGCCGGACGAAGTATAATAGAAATACTTCAAAACCTTGCGGGAATCGTTGTAAAAACGTTTTTCAAAAAGAAGAGAACTGAGAATTCAGTTCTCTTTTTTTTGTGAAAAATATGAAAAAAGAGGGGAGAGTCTTCCGATAATCTTAGGAAAATTAGTGAAAAAAGCGAAAAAAAACGGAAGTGTTGCTGAAAACATTTTTGAAAAGTAGTATGGAGTTAAACAGGTTAAAAGAGAGATAGGAGGCTTACAATGAGAAAGCGTATGAAAAAGTTTGGGGCTGTGATAATGGCAGTCGCTTTGACCGTTTCCGGGTGGAATGGCACGGGAATGGTCTATGGCGCATCCGAAGGAAACTCGGCTGCGGAGGATGACCCGATTGAGGCAACCGTAAATGGGCAGGTATACTTTGTACAGTCAGGAACGAAAACGGTCATTACATTGGACGGAACAGATAAGGGACCGATTGCATGCAGTACAAAATATCAGCCAAAGACAGACGGATTTAGTCCGGAAAATGTACCACAGAATGGATTGTTTACGATTCGATATGGAGAATACAATGGAAATGAAATTGTAAACTTTTCAAATCCGGCAAATAATGCGAACTGGAAGGCAGATGAAAATAATGCATACCAGATTTTAAATCACCAGGATCCCAGCGGATGGGAATCCATTCGAATGGAGGCGCAGGGGGATGGAACCGTCGCATTTAAAAGCTCTGCAGTAGAGAAATATTTGTCTGTAGGGGAAACCGGATTACAGCTTATCAACATTGGAGCAGATGAATCAGTATCTTCCAATGAAAAGTTTATTTTATATACGGATACAAAACCAAAGACAGCAAAAAAAGTCACGGTAACAGAGAAATCCGGTGATACAGTATCCCTTTCCTGGGATGCTGTCAGCGAGACCATGTACTGTGGATATGAAGTATTATATTCTACCAGCGAAAATGGAACCTACATTTCTGCAGGTCAGACAGCAAGTACGTCCTACGAAGTGACAGACTTATCCGTAAACACAAAGTACTATTTTAAGATCAGAACACTGACAAACAATGTAGGTGGACCGTATGCAGACAGCAAGATTGTCTACACGACCACCAGTGCAGACGTAAAACCAAGGACTGTAAAAAATGTTACCGTAGAAGCGGTGGGAAATCATCTGAAGGTAAGCTGGGATAAGGGGGCAAATGCCAAAAGCTATAAAATTCTGGGAGCCAGAGGAAAATACGGAAATTTCCAGGAAATCGGTACGACCACGGAAACAACATATACTACTGCGGTGAACGGAAAGTCCAAGTATAACAATTACTTTAAAGTAGTTTCCGTAAACAACGGCAGTGAAAGTGCTGCTTCTGAGGCGGTTTCACTGGAAACTATGATGTTTGGAAAGAATACTTACATCTTCAATGATGACGATGATGATGCAAAGATTAAGAATGTTGTGGACAATATCTTTAGTAAGCAGCATTATAGTCAGTTTGGAACAGGGCGATATGCGTTTCTCTTTAAACAGGGAGATTATCTGGATACCGGTGTGTTGAATATCGGATATTACACACAGATTTTAGGACTGGGAAAGAGTCCGAAAGATGTAAATCTTTACAATGTTCATACACCGGCAGCATTGTCCGGGAACAATGTAACCTGTAACTTCTGGGTGGGAATTGAAAACGCAACGATTAAAGATTTGGAAGATCAGGGGGATAATTATTTCTGGTTTAAGTGGGCTGCTTCTCAGGCTGCTCCGGCAAGAAGAATGAACGTGGAACGTCAAGCTTTCTTCCAATGGGGATGGGAAGGATATGCTAGCGGTGGTTATTTCGCAGACAGCCGATTTCATAAGAGGACGGGTTCCTATACACAGCAGCAGTACTATTACAGAAATTGTGACTTTAAAGAAGGTGCTTATGGAGTGAACTGGAATCATGTAATTCAGGCTAGCACCGGAATCCAAAATGGAGAAAACTATAATGTCCAGGATAATGGATCTAACCTTCAGAATACGGAAGAACTCTTGAGTGGTGAGGGGTACACCAATTGGGCTCAGCGAGGAAGAACCACCGTCATCAATGAAACAAAGGTTAATAGAGAAAAGCCATTCCTTTACTTCGATAAGGAAAAGGATGAATATCGCGTATTCGTACCGGCGTTAAGAAAGAATTCAAAAGGAATCAGTTGGGAAACAGGAATGGGAGAAGGAACTTCCATCAGTTTAGAAAAATATTTCTATATTGCACATCCGGAAACAGATAATGCAGCAAGCATTAATAAGCAGATTCGTGCCGGAAAGAATGTATTGTTTACGCCGGGAATCTATTATGTGGAAAGCCCGATTGAAGTAAACACAGCGGACACAATCCTTTTAGGAATTGGTATGGCAACCATTCAGCCAAACAACGGCGACTCTGCAATCAAGGTAGCGGATGTCGGCGGCGTTGAAGTGGCAGGGCTTATTCTGGATGCAGGAAATCAGTCTAAGACATTACTTCAAGTGGGAGAAGAAGGATGTAATAAAGATCATTCTGAAAACCCTACCGTATTACATGATGTAATTTATCGTGTGGGTGGTGCAGGACATTTAGGACGCGTGGAAAGCTGCCAGGTTATTAACAGCAATGATGTAATTATTGACCATACTTGGATTTGGCGAGCGGACCACGGTGAAAATACAGGATGGTATGCGAATACCTCAAAGAATGGTCTGGTAGTAAATGGTGACCGTGTGACGGCTTACGGTTTATTCTGCGAACACTTCCAGGAATATGATATTTTATGGCGCGGAGAAGAAGGCGCGACTTATTTCTTCCAGAATGAAAAATGTTACGATCCACAGAAACAGAGTGAGTGGATGAGTCATGATGGCACAAAGAATGGTTATGCAGCATATAAAGTTGCCAATAACGTAAAGAAGCATTATGCCGTTGGAATGGGAATTTATGATGTGTTCATTTACACCAATGGAGCCAGCATTTACGTGGATAACGGAATTGAAGTTCCTGACACACCGGGAGTAATCATTGAAAACCTTTGTACCGTAGAACTGTCCGGAGATGGTGCGCCGGGAGTTGGCATGAATCATATGACCAATGACGCCGCGCCGGGAATACGTCAGGGCGCAGGAACCAACGGCGGATATGTGGTTCAGAGTATGCTGTCATACACCAATGGTGTGGCAAGATTTCTGCCGGATGCATACAATGGCAATGATAATATTGCGGTTCAGCAGGAAGCAGGAACTACACCGACCAATGATGTAAAGGCGGAAAAAAGCATCAAAAAAGATGCGCCGTCTAAAGACGAGGAAAAGCCACTTTGGGAAATGACAGATACTGATTATGCAAAGAAACTGGAAGATGCTGCAAAGAATCAGCAGGAAGAAGAGCAGGACTCCGGTAAGGAAGGACAGGGTCAGCAGCCTCAACCACAACCGCAGCCACAGACAGGATTGAAGAAAAATCAGAAAATTACGGTTGGTAAGTATACTTACAAGGTATCTTCCGTTAATGGAAAGCAGGGTAAGGTGATACTTACAGGAGTGGTTAAGAAATATCGGAAGAAACTGAAAAAAGCATCCGTGAAAGCATCCATTTCCTATCAGGGATATCGTTTAAAGGTGACGACAGTTGGCAAGAAAGCATTTAGCAAATGCAAGAAACTGAAGAAAGTAACCATTGGAAAGAACGTGACACAGGTAAAGGCAAAGGCCTTTGCAAAGTGTAAAAAACTGAAGAAGCTTACAATCAAAGGTAAGAAACTGAAAAAGTTCGCAAAGAATGCTTTGAGTAAAAGAGTTCGGAAAACTATTAAGATTAAAGCTACTGCGAAAGTGAAAAAGAAAATCTTTAAGGTATTGAAGAGAAAATAAAAGAAAAGGCTAAGGTGAAAGAAATTTGCCTTAGCCTTGTTTTTTTGAAGAATAATTACTATTATTATTGACGGACACGACGAATCAATATGAAGGGAATGCACGATAAAATGCAAAAAAGAAAAATAAAACAATTATTTAGATTTTTGGATAGATATGGATACACATGTATTATTATTGGATTTTATTTAGCCTTGGCATGGGGATTGTTTATTTCAGAGGCTATAAGGGGATTTTTAGAAGGAGATATAATCTTAGGAGTTGGTTTTTTGCTGATTGGAATGATTATGTTCTTGTCAGCAATTGGTATGCTCTTGAAAAAATGGAAAGAATTTATGGATGGGGGAACTGAAGAGACTGCTTTTACCAGAATGGATAAGGCAATGATGGGAATACGAATGAATGCATGTGATGATGAATTCGTAAAGGAAGAGGAAATGAATCAGCTGGACCGGGGAAGTAAAGAAATATATGATATTTTATACGAAAAAGTCATGAAAGATGAAAACAAAAAGTTTGATTCCGTAATTGTTTATGCAGCAGGACTGGCCGGTTATGCATGTCATAAAGTAGTGAAAAAGACTAGTGATACTCTTTTTTCCCTGGTAGAAACAAAAGATGGGAAGGTATATTATTTGGGTGAGGCAATTAATAAATTACTGTTAGAAAATAAATATTCTGTATATCGGTTTGCTGCAGCAAGTTACATGATGGCAACAAAATCGAATGAGCATCCCGGCGTTTTAGGGATTGTTAAGGATGTTGCTGAAGGTATTGGGGATGACGCCTACCGAATCAGAGGGATATTTCATCCTGGTGAAGTATATATTGAAGTGCAGAAACTATACAATGGGGTCTGTAAGGAAGTGATAAATGAATATTGCAATGCGTTCATTGAACAAGAGATTTTATTTGCATCGGCACTATCTTATATTTTGCTAAATGAAATGAAAAATAAAGAGCCAGAACAAATAGATGAGTTATTTAATACAGCGATGGAAGTTGCCTGTATGATTTCGAAAATGGACAATGATTCTATTTAGAGAGTATTGTATTTTTCTCTGATTATTGTTGAAAGCCTTCTGCGAGAAATAATCAGAGAAAAACTTACATACTTTTTTCGCACTATCGGATAGTCTTTCTAATACATCTTCGTCATCAAATATTGCCACTTGAAATTCTCTTATTTATTCAATATCTATTTTCTTCCTATTTTTAAAATTATTATAATACCCAAGACCAATCCAATTATTTCCGGCATATGTTCCGAACTGTCTTTCTTTTTCATAATCCTCTCCATTTCTTTTTACAACTGTTTTATAATATTACTTACGGTTTTTTTGTAAACTAGGACATTTCTAACTTTCGCGATTCATTAAATAGGGTAGAGGGAAGATATTATCCCCCTCCCATGTGGCAGGTGGAGATGTTTTATACCAAACTCACAGAGTATGTTATACTGTGTGAGTTTTTTGTGTGGCATAGCGGATTAAATAGTTTACAAAAATAAACAAAAGTGATACCATAATAACGTTTTTACAAATCAAAAATGTCCCATACAAAGGGAGTTGGGAGATAAAAAATATGGTCACAGTGAAAGAAGTAGAGGAATTTATTCAATCGTTCAAAAATAAGAAGAATATGAAAAAAGCAAAAATATATGACGTGATTATATATGTTATGACCTTAATTGTATTTTTAATGCAAGGTTTTTACGTCGGATTACATCATGAACCATGGGCAGATGAAGCTCAGGCATGGCTAATCGCGGACGATTCAAATTCGTTACTAGAAATCTTTAAGTCAACAAGATATGAAGGAACACCCCCTTTGTGGCACTGCATTATTAAGATAGCGCAATTATGCGGATTAACGTATGATTATTTCTTTATATTGCCGTTACTGTTTTCTATGATTGGTGTTATTTTACTATTCTGTTCTAAAGCACCAATGATGTGGAAAGTAATAGTCCCTTTTACATACTTTATTGCTTATCAAAATACCGTTGT
The DNA here is from genome assembly GCA_902766735.1 of uncultured Lachnospiraceae bacterium. GTDB lineage: Bacteria > Bacillota > Clostridia > Lachnospirales > Lachnospiraceae > Eubacterium_G. The sequence goes on along the minus strand of CACXEU010000050.1, from coordinate 1,171 downwards.
CGCGAGGTCTTATTCTTTAGTATTCCCGATTATGATGATGCTTGTAATATCCTTAAAAAAGAAGAATCAAGTATTATATTACATATCCTTAATTCTTTTAGGATTGACAAGTTCTTATGGAATTATCATATCCGGTTCTTTTTTATTGTATGATTTGATTTATTTCACAATCAATAAAAAGATTGAAAGAACAAAAACAAATATATTGGGATTCTATATTACCGGGGCCATCTTATTCTTAGCAGGATTAACTGTATTACCACCTGACGATGGATTTTCGTTAACAATGGCTAAAGAAAGAACAATCACCGAACTGTTCTATGATATCACCAGCACATTTTTTGTACCCATGGAATGCACGTTCCTATATGTAAGTACTGCAATCGTTTTGATTGTGTTTTTTATATGGTATTGTAAAAAAGATATATTACGCACTTGCATTTGCACAATCCCATTAGCTTTATATTATATTTTAGCCGGCGACTGTATATGGCATTTGACGTATTTTTATCTTTTAATCATTGTATTTTTGATTTTAAACGAAAATGACTCAGAAAAGATGTCTTTCAAGGAGGGTTTTATCCTTGTTATGATGATAGTACAGGTTTTTGCTGGATTTTATAGCTCTCACGCCGATGTTCAAAAAAAGTACTGCGGAGCAGAAAAAGCCAGTAGAATACTAAAACCATATGTTGAGCAGGGGGTTGAAATTGCTGCAGCTGATTATTTCGCAACAGCGATTGCACCATATTTTTCAGATAATATTTTTGCGAATCGACCAGGGACTCAACGATATTATTTATGGTCAACGGAGAGCAAATATGTAGACATGCATCATAAAGAATATAACTCCATTCAGTCATTATCGCAGTATTCAGTGATTGTAGCCAAAAAAAGAACAGACACATCACTTTTTTCTTCTTTAAAAGGATATAGGCGATACAGTTGTCACGGCGAAATGTTTTATAAATTTGAAAGTTTTAAGCCATACGATTTTTTTATTTTTATAAAAGAGAATTAAGAAGGGTGTCGAATTAGACAGTGTCCTTGAGGAAATGGGAAATTGGAAGTAAAAGAAGGAAGTGGAGTGCTGAACCTTGGGGATTATCTGTCAAAGAGAATTATGTCAGAGGTGGCATGCGGAGATGTTCTATATCAAAACTCACAGAGT
>CACXEU010000049.1 GCA_902766735.1 uncultured Lachnospiraceae bacterium | reverse complement strand
GGCTCAAACTCTTGGCTGCATAAAAAAATAGCGTAGCAGCCATAAGACTGCTACGCTTAAAAAGTCTAACTTTTGGGGGTCACCTCAATCAGGATGGTGCTTTTAAACTTTCTTATTTTTTTATTTTCACTTTCTTTTTATTGGACCATTTTCCATATATCATGATTGTTTTTCCTGTAACAGTATTTCGAATTTTTTGAAAACTTCTGACCTGCACATAATAGGTTTTCTTTGCCTTCAATCCTTTAATAATTTTCCGATATTTTTTAGCACTTCGAACCATGCGTTTGCTAACTTTCTTTCGGAATTTTCGATTGGTACTGTATCGAATCTGATATCCGGATGCGGTCTTAACCTTTTTCCACTGAATTTTTGCTTTTCTTCCTTTTTGTGATTTCACAGAAATCAGTTTCATTCTGATTTTTTTTGCGCTCTGAACCTTTTTCTGGAATTCATTCCGATTGGAGTTATTTTTAATTTCCTCACTTTTTTGTGTAGTTACTTCCTGCTTCTGTGTGGTCACTTCCTGATTTTCAGTCGTCTCCTGCGTCTGTTCTTCCGCAGTTGTAGTCTCTTTAGTAATCTGCTCTGTGGTGGTTTCTTCCGGATAGTCTTCCATTTCATTGCCAAGTGCCTTGATTCGGAAGCATGCATCATAGGTTTCCATATCCTTCCAGGAATATAGCAAACCCTTCTTGAAAAAGCTCTGACCTTTCTGCACTTCCACTTCATAACCACTTCGCTCTTTTTCTACACCAAAGTAAGTATCTGATGGGAACGAGAATACGATGGAATAAGTTTCTCCAACATTAATCGGAATCGCCTGGTCCAGAACTGCTGTCTTGACTCCGGGAACCGTGGTGGTTACCGTGGTCGTTCCTGCTAAGTTTCCATCGGTTGGATTCGACGAATTACTCAACTGCTTATAAACACTGATGTTATATTTCGTTGTTCCTGCATTGAAAGTCGTGAATCCTACGCCTTCCAGTTTCATTGGTTTCCCTGTCGTATTCACAAACACATTTGCTGCATGGGAATTTTTCTTCGTATAGAAATTTTCATTTCCCGGATCCGAACTGTCACCACAGTCCGCTGTTCCGTCATACTGAATATTATACTGGTACGTATCTGCTCTCTGCATATCAAATGCTGTAACTAACGGGTCATCCACTAAATCCTTACTGTAATAGGATACATAAAAGATCCCCTGTTCGTGACTGGTCGTTCCCCAACTGTTTTGAATCACCCACGCTCCGTCCCCTGCCGGTGTGGTAAGGCTCTTACTTTTTTCCAACGTCATTCCCGAGATTTCATGGGTAAAATTCGTTGCCGGATAGTCATCATCCCAGCCAATAATCGTAACAGCATGGTTTTGTTTGCTCGCTTCATAGTTATAAAAAGATCTGCCCTCCGGATACTTCTTTCCTTCCAAATCCTTTTCGGATTGATTCATATATTTATTCACGTTCATAGTGATGCCACTGGCCACAGCACCGTATCGATGAATCAGAGTTTTCAAATTTTCCACGGTAACATTCGACAACATACATTCACAATTTTCCAAGGTCACATAATTCTTATAAGCATACAGGTTGTCAAAAGGTTTATATGAATCATCCCATGCTTCACTCCCCCCACTTAAATCCAAGGAATTAAAAGGCGTATCAGATTCCAATGCGACACCTGAATATGTAGCGAGATGCTGCATCGCACTTAGCAGATCTCCTCCAAAAAACGGCCATCCTTCATCTGAAACCGGAAGATTTCGGTCTCCCGCCGTATTTCCTAATGGATCATTGACTCTGTTATATAGAAAATATCCCAAATGTGCCGGAGACATTTTCTGAACTCTTCCTGTCTGTTCATAGGTCTCCTTCGCCCAGGAATACTCTGCTGCTGTCGTCGTGGAAAAGGCCCAGCACAAACCGGACTCTGCCTGATCTTTTACCCGAATTCCCTCTGCCCATTTTTCCTGATCAGAGCGATAGGTCTTTGGCAATATTTCCGCCGCACTTCTAAGAATTTTTCTATCATCCTCTACCTGGAGAATCTCTTTATGTTTCGGGGTATAGGTGTACAACCGTTTCGTTGTTTCCGTCACCGGTTCCTTTGTTTCACCCTGGACTGTTCCCATGCTCATTCCCATAACCATCGCTATGGAAAAGGCTGTCAATTTCATTCCATTCATTTTTATATTTTTTTTCATATCTCTCACCGTCATTTCATTCTATTGTTCGTTCTTTGATTCACGTTTTTATTATACTTGGAAACAGTGTAAATTGGAAACAAAAAATGCCCTTCGAACGTTTTTTCATCCGAAAGGCATTTCTATTATTGATTTACAATTCTCATTGTCATATTCTTCCCCCCAATGCTTTAGTTCCAGCAATATAGGGATTAATTCTTTCGCTTTTTCCGTTAGGGAATATTCCACCCGCACCGGCATTTCATCATACTGGGTACGCACTACCAAACCATCATTTACCATATCCTTCAAGGAATTGGAAAGCATTGTGTTCGTGATTCCCTTGATACTTCGTTTCAAATCTCCGTATCGCACCACTTCCAGCTGATTGATGACGCACAGAATCAATATTTTCCATTTTCCTCCCACAACGTCAATCACTTTCTTTAAACCGCATCCTTCACCTCCGATGCTGTCACATAAAGGTTCTTTTTTCTGCATATGACACCTTCTTTCCTGAGTCACTGGTACGTTTTTCCGTACCAGGTTAATATTTTTTGCGTACTTGATATATTTTTTATACTAACTTATACTTTTCACGGAATCAAGTAAATTCAGTTGATATTGTTTCAAAAAGAAAGGATTCGTATGATAAAAAATTTTTATAAAAAATATGGTTTCTTCGTTCTGATTGCTTATCTCATTTTAGCATACTTTTTTATGCCATTGGGGTTAATCGCAATCATATGCATGGCTTCACCGATTATTTTCGCATTACTCGGTAAGAGACGTTACTGGTGTGGGAATTTCTGTCCTCGCGGAATCTTTTTCCAAAATGTCACAGGCAGATTTTCCAGAAGAAAACCGATTCCCAGATTTTTAAGAAGCACCGGTTTTCGAATTTTCATTGTTTGTTTTATTATGGGGAACTTCGGACTGGGCGTTTATATGAACTGGGGAGATTTTGCGGGAATCGGCATGGTGTTTTACCGAATTATCCTTATCACAACTATTGTAGGCATTGTAATCAATACCGTTTATATGCCCCGAACCTGGTGTGCTTTTTGCCCGATGGGATCCATTTCCGATTTTATTACATATACTAAAGCAAAGGACTCGCAAAAATAGCGAGTCCTTTTTTATCCAAATACGTTTTTTTCGATGCTTTCCAGTAGTTCATCTGTATCCTTTTCAATATGCGCCAGATGCGTAACCATCCATTCCTTCTCCGGAAGGCAGTAACATCGCTGTTTCCACTTTCCGTGAATGCTAAATCCATCTCTGTACTTCCAGAAAAAGAAACCATAACCGCCTTCCCGATTCATTTGTTGTACCGCCGTAGCCATCCGAACATACTCTTCTGATACGATTCTCTTTCCATTATAAACACCACCATTCATCACTAGCAGTCCAATCTTACTTAGATCATGAACGGATAATTTCATTTTTGATGCGCCGTAAAAATATCCTTCCGGACAATTTTCGTAAGAGAATTTTGTGATTCCCAAAGGATGAAGAATTTCCCGTTCAATAAATTTTCCAAGATCCTCTCCCAGAATTTCTGCCAGAGCAACACAGATTAAATACGTACTAATATTGCTGTAATGAAATGCCTTCTCCTGAGGATTTGGAATTTTGCAAGATAAGCAATAATCCAGATAACTCTCCCCCTCCGGTCGAAATGGTAATCCGTCCACTGACATAGTTAAGAATCTACGGACAGTCAGCTGTTGAAATGTCTCCTTCTGTTCTGCCAACATTTTCGTAACCTTATTCTGTGGCAAATACTCTATAATAGACTTTTCAAAGTCAATCAATCCCCTGTCATAAACAATTCCAACTGCAACGGACACAATCGACTTTGTGGCAGAATAAATATCATAAATATGTTCTGTGGTGTCTCCGTAGGAATGAATCAGTTTTCCTTTTTTATAAACTTCTAATCCCAAAACATCCCATTGATTCTTAACAATGTCATTCACTAACGATTCAAAACTCATGGGTTCTCCTTTTCAAAATTCAATCTTTTATAGCTTTTCCAGTTTTATGGACGTCATCATAAATGCCATATTGGAAATAAAGTAAATGATACATACAAAAATTACCGGAAGCACTCCTGTATGGAAGGAAAAAATACCGATAACGCCTAGCACCCAAAGAGAAATACAAGTATAATTTACCCATTTAAAGGCCGCGTATGCACTTTTGTAAATAATCAGTTTTTGTCCTTCGTCACAACTTTCTTCCCACTGTTTCTGAAAATTATTGTCGAATACACTTCCCTGTTTTTCCGGATTCAATTTCTTCACAAAATTGACTGTACAATTGTTCATCACGATTGTCCAAGCCAGCCCTAAGAAGAATATAGCCACAATTCCTTTTTCAAGAATCCTTTCAAAACTTCCTTGATAGTAATTTGCTTCAATGAAGAATATCATAATTGCGAAAAAAGCCAGATTCAGAATTACAGCAACATTGCTGAATACCATAGGATAATTTAATTGATGTTCAATTTTATCAATTACCGCTTCATCCATTCCATCCCATTGGTTATACTGATGCTTTGCTTTCATATAACTGATCAAGGAAAGAATCAGCAATATCACATTGCATGCAATAAACAAAAAAGGAGCTATTCCACTCAAAAATTCTACCAATTTTTCCTTGACTGGCATAAGATTTTTATCGCCTAAAAATCCCATCATTCCCCCGGATATAGCACCTAGGACAAAGCAACCTAATAAAAATAGCAAAAATTTCATTACTTTCTTTTTCTCTGTTCTTACAACAGTATCTGTGTTCATCATTCTACTCCTCCTCATACTGAAAAATATCTTCGACACTGACCTTACAGACTTTTGCAATTTTCAGTGCCAAGGTAACGGACGGAGAATAGTCTCCCCGTTCGATTTGGGAAATGGTCTGTCTGGATGTTCCCACCAGTTTTCCCATTTCCTGTTGATTCACCCCGAGCTTTGCCCGGTATTCTTTTAAACAATTATTTAATGGCATCAAAACCACCTTCCTTTTTGACAGTCCTTATGTTCATCAGACTAAATTTGCATTTTCGAAAATGACAACTTTTCTTGTCATTTGTAATATAACATATGACAAGAAAAGTTGTCAACAAAAATATCCCACAAAGCCAAAATCGACCTTGTGGGATATTCATGTTATTGATTTACAATGGACTTCCCAAATACTCTGCAATGGGTTCAATAAATGCCACATTCGAAATATCATAGGAATGTCTTCATCATTCCGTCTCCCCTCATTTCCCTTTTTTCGTTCTTTTGTTCTTTACACCAATTTCACCAAATGTGGCAACCCAATATGTTACGTCCTTCATCCTGTAGCAAGCAATCGCTCCAGTTCTGAATTTTTTTCGAACCATATTCTGATAGTGTCCTTTACTATTTTTCCACTCCTTACATACATAGTCATAAGAGGATTGTCCCCAGGCAATATTTTCGCCACCGGCAAGCATATAGTACACAATCTTACCATTTCCCCGGTTAACTGCAATATATCCTCCCTGAATACCATATTTCTTCTTATAATATTTTTTTGATTCCGTAATGAAACTATCATGACTGAAATTCCTTGAAATCTGCTTCGCACGAGTTCTACAAATTTTATATAAATCTTCTGACCATTTTAGATTCGAAACACCTTTTTTCCTTCGGTACTTATTTTGCAGAACAAAGGCTTGCTCTGCCGCATATCGATCCATAAACTTCTTTTTGAAAGTATCATTTGTACCAATCTTGGTTCTTATCCCCTTTACATGAATCGTCTTTTTTTCAGACCAATCGCCATACACTCGTTTCCCGCCGTGTCTTTGATAAGCCCTAACCCGAATCTTGAACTTATCCTTCTCTAACAAATTCGTAAATGTATAATAGGTCTTTGACGTCTCAACTTTCTTCGTCCATTTCTTTGTAGCCACACCATAAGTCTGAACTTCATATCCGTCTGCACCTTCTACCGGCTCCCAGAAAACCTTCTCACCATATTCGTACTGAACTTCATCCCATTTCACTGGATCTGTACTGTAAAAACTCTTGTAATTCTTGTAACTTGTCTTAATTTTCACTGTCTGAACCCGTCCAACCGTGTCCGCTTTCACGTTGATTGGAACACCTTCAAACACCAGAATCATAGAGATTGCAAGGGTCAAAAAACTGTTCCAGATTTTTTTCATGCAATCCACCTCCTCGGCTTTCCCTATTTAATTGTATCCGTCCACTGATTTGAAAATATTATAACACAGATTTCTATTTTACCTGAACAGCATTCGACCACGCACCATATACCTTTTTCTTTCCTTGCTTTTTATACGCCCTTACTCTGACGTATAATGTTTTCCGATTTTTAAACTTCTTTGATATGATACTAAATTTCAACTTCACAATTGTTTTTGTAAGAATTGGAGTCTTATTATTTTTTGCGGTTTTCTTGTTTTTATAAACCGCAACCTGATACCCAGCTGCCCCATTAGTTTTATTCAGAACTCCTGTAATCTTCTTCGCGGACTTCTTTTCAACCTTTTTCACAGATGCTTTTTTAATCTTTAAAGGTTTTTCCTCTTTCTTTGTTGTCTGTTCCGACTTTCCAACGACTGTTTGTGGAGCATTTGTTGTTAAACGTTCTCCTTTTGTGGTTTCCGCTTCCTTCGTTGTATTATCCTCTGTTGTAAATTCTTCGGTAGTTACTTCAACCGTGGTCTGTTCCCTTGTAATTGGTTCCAATGTTGTTGGCTCTACTGTGGTCGACTCCCCGGTAGTTCCTTCAATCGTAATCGGTTCATTCGTAATTGATTCCATGGTAGTTAACTCTTCGGTGGTCGGCTCCTCCGTAGTGATTTCCACGGTGGTTGGCTCTTCCGTAGTTGTTTCTCCTCCGGTAGTTTCCTCGCTGATTTTCTCCTCCGAGCCATACGCTGCAATCTCACGAATTCCATAGTTCTCATTGGAAAAACCTTCTTTTAATCGAATTCTGATATATCGACCATTAATCTGGTAATCAAACTTTACCTCATCCTTGTACCCCGGATTCTCCCAAGTACGGACGTCGGTTACATATGCTGCCGTTTGAAAATTTTTCCCATCTTCTGAAAGCTGAATACTATAATCCTTTGTGCTGTCCGTTCCCCAAAGAATGCAAACTGCCAAAATAGGTTTTACCCGTCCCAAATCAATCTGGTACCACTCTTGTCCAACTCCTTCACTTTCCCAGAACGTATCCATATCACCATCAATTGCATGGCTAACAGGGTTCAACGATTCTTGTGAAGTCGCCATACTCTGAACACCCGGAATCAAACTACCATTTCGTGTCACATAGTTAAATCCCAGCTTACAAGAATCTACAAAGGCATCCGTGTCTGTGTAACATTCATAGTAAAAAATTTCCTGCAAATAAACAGATACGGTATTATTTCCGTTGGAGTATTTTCCATTAGAATAGGTTTTACAGTTAATCGAATGTTCTCCTCCCGGTACATCATCAATGTAGAATTCTCCGGCGCTCAAATTCTCAGCCAGAATTATTCCGTCCATAAATATCGTATAGGTACAATTCTCCTGCCCTTCCCCAGCATAAATTGTTCCTGATATGTGGTTTCCTTCAAAGTCCGTATGATCCAAGATAAACGCTTCCGGATCATTTAATGAAATCATCTTCTTTAAATCCATGGAATCTGTACGGTACGCCTCAACCGTTCTATTGCAAAAGGAAACACCCTCAAATATCATCCCGAAACTTAATGCTATGGCAAGGATTTTTTTTGATGCCTTATTCATACTAATTCACCTCTTCTCTTTTCCTGTAGCGACCTAATTGCCTTTCCATAACAAAACCTTACATAATCATCATAGTACATTACTTTTCCACAGTAAATTACAAAATAGCAAAAAATTCATTATAAACGTTTCAAACTTTTGTTTTTGCCTTTTTTATGCTTAACACTTATCCAAGCGCCACATCCAATGCCATCATCAGAACAAATCCAATTGAAAACATAATAACCCCCACATTAGAATGCTCACCTTCAGACATTTCCGGAATTAGTTCTTCCACAACCACATACATCATTGCTCCCGCAGCAAGACTCAACACTACCGGCATGATTGGAACCACCAGTCCCATGGCAATGATGGTAAGCAATGCCGCAATTGGTTCCACAATTCCAGATAACACACCTAATCCAAAGGCGTTCCATTTACTTTTCCCTTCTGCATGAAGCGGCATAGAAATAATTGCCCCCTCCGGAAAATTCTGGATTGCAATTCCGATGGTAAGTGCAAGAGCACCACCCCATGTAATGGTTTGATTTCCCGACAGTAATCCTCCGAAAACAACACCCACTGCCATTCCTTCCGGAATGTTATGCAACGTAACCGCCAGAACCATCATCGTAGTTTTCTTAAGTTTTGCCTTCGGCCCTTCCGCCTTTTCCGCATGCATATGCAGATGAGGGATGGTAGAGTCAAGCAACAGCAGAAACAAAACACCCAGCAGAAAGCCCAGTGCCGCTGGTAAAAAAGCCCATTTCCCCATTCTCTCCGACTGTTCCATGGCAGGAATCAATAAACTCCATACCGATGCAGCTACCATCACCCCACTGGCAAAACCAGTCAGGGCTCTCTGCGTTTTATCACCTAAATCCTTTTTCAATAGAAACACACAGGCTGCGCCCAGAGAAGTTCCTAAAAAAGGAATCAAAAGACCTACATACATTGTTCTCTCTCCTTCTCGTAAAATAAACTTACTAGTTTTAAGTTAGTCTATGCTAACGTTTTTATTTTGTCAACTTTCTGATAAAAACCGGATTATCTGCTTTTTCATTTGCCTCATAGATGATAAGATACCCCTATAAAGTCTTTTAGATACAAAACCAAAGGTGAAACAGGAGGGCTCCATGCAAAAAAGCTATCTTAACGTCATTGATATTGACGGCAAACACATCTGGTACAACAGCACTGCCTCCGGCCTGATGCAAATCTGGCGCATGAATGCCGACGGTTCTAATAAAATACAAATGACCGCCAATGAGATGGACAATTGGTTTGCCCATGTCTCGCCGGACGGTCATCATATCGTATATCTTGCTTTTAATAAGGAAGACTTGCTCCCAGAGGAGCATCTTCCGAATCTTCATGTGGAATTATGGCTCATGAATTCCGATGGTTCCAATCAGCACAAACTGGTAAACCTCTTTGGCGGTCAGGGAACCATCAACGTTAATTCCTGGAATCAGGACAGTCGCCGACTGGCCTTTGTAAGCTATGAGGAGCTGTTTTAGTTCAGCTTCTCTTTTGCTTCCTTTACCATCTTCTTTAACTTTTTCGGCTGTTCCACACAAAGGAATGTCAATGCCGCCATATTTTGGGAATCTTTCTGAAACCATATTCTTTTAATCTTATCAAAGGATATGTTTCCGCTTTCATCTGTATAACCAATGTTCATATACAAGTCACCGTATTTCCCCTTTTCATGGGAAGTCGCAACAACGGTATACTCTCTTAAATATCCATAAACCAGATAGTCCTTCTTTGTATCGTAGACCATTGCTCGCTGATTGGTCAGGCAATACTCAGACTTCTTTGCAATCCGGTCTTTTAGAAAATACAAGTGGAACGCATTGTAAATTGCAAGCAATTCGAAAATGACCATAACTCCGAAGAAGAAAGCCCATGTGAATCCAATTCCACTTTTCCCCTCTCCCCCTTCATATTTCACGCTCCAGATTAGTACCGCCTGCACCACCACAGCAAAAACCAGCAATACAATAATTGCTGCCGGTGACCTGTTTCCCTTTTTGGGAGTTCCTGTTCCCTTGTATAAGATTGTTTCTCCTGGAAGGAGTTTTGATTCAAAATGATACATCTTTTTTCCTTTTCTAAATTATTTTTTTTAAAAATACCTCAAATGCTAAACTGATCTGTTTAACACCTGAGGCTCATTCCTCTTAATTATTTTTCTTTATTATCATCTTTCTTTTGTCCGATTGCTAAACACCAATCCAAAATTGCCAATGATAAAAAGGTAACCCCTAATGCTTTATTCGTATTTACGAATCCCCAAATAACTGCACAGACTAAATTTAGTACTGCAGCAATATACCACCACTGATAGTTTTTCATCTTTCGCACCGCCTTTCATTCAAGTCGATTTCTTCCGGAGTTTCTCCTATATATTTTCTCATAAGTCATTTCTCCGAAAAGAACTCTACTCGTACATTATTATAGACAATATATGATCCATTTTCAATGTTATGCCGTTTTTAGATAATATATGATCTATTTATTTTCCATATATTCAGTATTACAATTCCCCCCATAAAATGTTAAACTTTTTATAAATAGATTTCTTGCGAGAGGTTATGAAATGGAGCAGTTAAAGAAAATTAGCGATGGCTACCGTACCCGGAGCAATCTTTTCCGTATGGCACAATATCTCCGGAGCAATCCTTGCCGGCCTCTATCGAAAGTTCTTGAACGAAACAAAGTAGCACTCAATGCTACTTTGTTTTTTTAAGTCCTTTCGATACACTCTACTCGTCCACTCATATATACTCTTCCAATACTGAAATCCGTACGTCTCATAATCAATTCGTAAATATATACACACAAAAAAACACCCCGGCAATAATTATTGCCAATACCCATTTCAGAACAGAACTATCCTTTGAATCACCATTCTGATCGGTTGGATAATTGTACAAAGTATTCACCGGTTCGCGATTGACCTGACGAACTGTTTTCTTCGGAGCAACATTTTTAATACTTTCCTTTTTATGTATTATTCCAAATGGATCTGTTTGATTCATTATCCTTTGATAAAAATTAATCACAAAATCAATATCATCCTGCTCACATTCAGATTCTCCATTACCATGAGCAATATCATTTCGAACCCATCTTATATGCTTAAGATTCTTGAAATCATCTTCCCATGTTTGAACCAACATTCTCTTTCCAAGGGGTGTGTTATTCATTTCATTTATGTAATCTGAAACTCCCTGATTTGAATTCAAGATATCCTTACAAAGATTATCTAGTTTTTTATAGTTTTCAAAAAATATTATTTCAATCTTATTCATAGAATTTCTCCAATTTTCTCTACCAAACCTAAATCTGCCGGTAACCATTCTACACTTCTAAGATGTTCCTTATCCAACCACTTTGCAGCATCATGCTCCTTTAACTCCAACGTTCCGGTCACAATTTCGCACCAATAACATTTCATAGACAAGTGAAAGTTCGGATAATCATACTCTACTGTATCAATCAGTTCACCAACCTGAATTACTGTATCCAATTCTTCCTGAATTTCCCTTACAAGAGCCTGCTGTGGTGTCTCACCTTCTTCCACTTTTCCCCCGGGAAATTCCCATCCACCTTTAAAGTCACCATATCCTCGCTGAGTGGCAAAGATTTTGTTGTCTTTTCTTATCACTGCTGCAACCACATTGATTGTCTTCATCTTTTCTCCTTCTGTCCTAACAAGAGTTCACACTCATAAATTCTGTCTCTTCTAAACTGATAAATTATCTGAATTTCTCACTATATGTCTCAAAATACTTGTATAACGCTTCTGCAATAATAGCGTCATATCCGTCATAAAATTCATCATCAATTTCATCAAATTCAAGTTCTTTTTCATCAATGATATCTTCAATTCGATTAGTGCTTCTTGGCACTTTTGATTTTGGGAATTTCTTTTCCACCCTTTCTAAGAGATTTGTCAACTCTACGATTTCTAACTCTTCTGAAACTTTTTTTGCTTTTTTAAAATTCTTCCCATCATATGTCAAATAGGACTCAAATCCATCGGAATTCACACGCTCCCAAAGTTGGTCGATATAGAAAAATTTCTTTTCCCATTTATTTAAATAGTTCAAATACTCACCATCCCCACAGATTTCATTAATATGCAATGATAATTCATTTAATAATTCATATTTATCTTCGACACTCTTAATTTCTTCAATCGACTTACTACACTCTGTCGGGTCTTTCGTATCCGCAACTTCGGTAATAACGCTTTCACAAACCTTTCCTTCCACATATCGACTATATTGATTCCATATGTCTAACAATCCATAAGCATTTATTGATTCGACATAATTTGATACCTCACCTTCACATAAACGAATTAAATATTCTGTTCCTTTTTCTTCATTACCAATAATAAACTGATATTGAGCCAATCGTAAGAACAAAACAATTTCCACGGAATATATTCCCTGTGTTGGTCTGCTTAATGCGAGTTCCAGAAGAATATTCCCCTTATCATAAGCCTCTTCTTCCATCAACGCATTTCCTTTTACGGTCAGAAGTGCATCATCAAAGAAATCAACTTTTTTTCTACTACTCAATAAGAGGTTTGCTTTTTTATTAAATTCTTCTAAAGAAAGATTTTGATCACTGATAATTTCATTTAACCCTTTCGTTATTTTTTCAACACTCTCTTTTTGGTTATCATCAAAATAGAACGGCATATCTATTTGTCCGAGACAAAGAATAATTTGTTTCATATTATCCCCTTTCTTAATTAAGTTTTCATAAGAATCCTGCGGTTCAAATCCTTCCAGAAATGCACCCGGATATATGTTTTTTTACACACGGATTTTACCATATATAAAAGTTTATAACTACTAATATCAAATATAATCACACAAATCTTCTTCCACCTTTTTGTGTATTTCTTTAATAAGATTCTCGCATCTATCTTTTTTTAGTCCAGCCCTGACTCCCACACTTAGCAATTCTTTCGTTTCAGGATTTTTACCATTTCCATCCACCGATGTAGTATGTTCGCCCCAATAAGTATTACTATATGTCAAATCATATGCAGGACTTAATTTCCATTTGTCCGACTTCTCATCATACATAAAACTAAAATTCTTCGCATGGTCATCTCGATTATGGGCGAAGACATTGAAGCACATTCTTCTAAACATATTTTCTATATCATTCTTATTTTCTCTAGTAAGAATTCTCGTGAGTTTAAACAGATCATTGTAATCTAAGCAAGGCGACCTAAAATCCGCTTCTAACAAAGCCGCTACTGTAGCTATGTGAATATTCCTGCTTCTCATACCTCTATCAAATCGTACTGTTCCAAAATATCCGTCACAAGTATTTGATTGAAATAATCGCGTTTCTGTCATTTCTATTCCACATCTTTTTGCGCATATGGAATAGTTATATTCTTGAAGCCCTATATCATCTGTATCAAATTGAGATGCAAATTTTATAATCCAGCTTTTATCATCAATTGTTGTTAATATTTTCGGTCTCGCTCCACCACTACTTCCAGCCATTTTGAATATGCTGTCCAAATCTTTAGAATATTCTGTTTTTAGTATTTTGCTACATTCTCCGGCAATATAATCCAAATCTAATATTGTATCTGTACCTATCACTTCATAATCCGGTTCGTATTCCAATGCGCCCATTCCTGATTGTCCAACCAGGGCAAGTCTATCCAGTACAGTTATATCTCTATTCATATTTTTTTCTAAAAGCAATCTGTCTAATAATAATCTTCCCCACGCATCCGGAAGACTATCTGCAAAGATTCCAAATAATCCTCCAAAATATGTTTTAGACGGAACAAACACTTTTTTTTCCAACGGTAACGAAAATGGACTAATGGAAAAACCTTCTTCAAGCCAACTATCATCATATGAAAAAGCAACCATTCCATTCTTCATCATCGCCAATGTACCCACATATCGGCCATTATATTTTACCTTTAATGATTT
>CACXEU010000048.1 GCA_902766735.1 uncultured Lachnospiraceae bacterium | reverse complement strand
GCACCAAACCAATGTAATCCGAACCGGTTCTTCTCAATAGGAGACGGGTTCGGATTATTTATTATATTCACAAAAGAGCAGCTTGAAGCCGCCCATAAACGCCGATATTGCTGAAACAAAATGGGGGAATGTCACCAAAGCGTGTTTAAAATACTCTTTTCAATTTATTTATTCTGTGCTATTATAAAATGGAATAATTCATAGGAGTGTGGTTTGATGGGTTCTGATTTCGATAGTTTTAAATCAGATTTACTCTCATTACCGACATCCAGATTTGTTTCAAAGTGGTTTTTTGATAAAACTCCTTATATTTTTTCGGGCAATGAAGAAAAATATATTATTTGGAGAGAAAGTATTGCCGATAAAATTAAAATCGATCCATCAGATATACTCGTTTCAGGTTCTGCTTGTCTTGGATACAGTATATCTCCTCATAAAAACTTTAAAGCATTTAACTCCAATTCGGATGTTGATATTTGTATCATTTCACCCTATTATTTTGATACAGCCTGGAATGAACTGTTGCAATTAAATGAGTTACCCCAAGAACCAAAAATGAGAGAAGCTGTCATTGATCATAGGAGTAGATTGATCTACTGGGGAACAATAGCAACGGATAAAATTCTGCCCTTGTTATCATTTGGCCCCAAATGGGATAAGATTATTAAGGATAGTAAGACAATTCCTGATTTAGAGAACAGAGAAATCAATTTTAGAATTTACAAAGATCGATTCTCGGTTCGTAGATATATCGGGGATAGCGTCAATAAATGCAAATTTGAATTATTGGGAGGTTCAAAAAATGATTAACTATCTAAATACTACGACCTATAACATCACATGGTTTAAGAAAACAAACGATGCAAATGAGTTACAAATGAGTCCGCCATTTCAGCGAAAGCCTGTTTGGACTGAAAGACAAAAGAGTTATTTAATTGACTCCATTTTAAATGGTTATCCAATTCCAGAAATATACATTCAAGAAAAAATCACAGAAGATGGTGCGACTCAATATGTAATTGTTGATGGACAGCAGCGTATTCGGTCTGTATTAGAATACATTTCCGGTGCATTTACTATTGCTGATGGCGAAAGTGAGAACTGGGAAGGTATGAAATTTGACGATTTATCAGGTGAAACAAAAATAAAATTCTTTGCTTACAAATTTGTTGTTAGATGCTTGCCAGAAATGACAGATGAAGAAGTACGATCAATTTTCCAACGAATTAACAAGAATAATGTCAAACTTAATGAGCAAGAATTGCGGCAATCAACATATTCCGGTGCATTTATTAACTCTATGAATAGGATTTCTGATAAATCTTATTGGAAAGACCTTGCATTGTTTTCTGCTGAGAAAGTAAGACGAATGTTAGATGTAGAATATATCAGTGAATTAACAATAGCATATCTTAATGGTCATCAAAACAAAAAAGATAAATTGGATTATTACTATGCTCTTTACGAAAATGAATACTTGGAAACCGAAAGAGTAGAGGAAACTTTCGACAAGGTATGTTATGAATTATTGCAAATACTTCCAGAAATAAGAAAAACCAGATGGAATCATTTAGTTGATTTCTATACGTTATTCCATGTATTGGCTGATAAAGTTGATGATCTACCTTTTGCTCCTAATACAAAAGCAATACATGATAAGCTAATCTCTTTTAGTGAGTGGGTTACTCTTTTGCAGAAACAGGATAGCGAAACACAGATAGATAACGCTTATGCAATAGATTATGCCGCGGGGATCCGGAACTCTTCTGATTTAAACGCTCGAAAGAAAAGATACAATGCATTAAAGAGCTTTTTATTCCCAGAAGAGTGAAATTAAAAATGCTATTCGCATGCTCAACTCACTTGACAACCTTGATAATTTTGTTTTTTATTATTCTTGATTAGCATGATCGCATATTGAAACCAAATGAGGGGATGCACCGATGCATGGTGTCATCCCCCGTTTTGTCAGGCAGCTAAGGAGCTGAAATCTTCCTTCTCCTTTTTCAGTAATTGTTCTTCTTTCCACTCCTCAAATTCTCGCTGCCCCTCCTCGCTTTCAAAGAAGGCTTGAATGTCCGGCCAAAGGCAGCGGGCCACGGTTTCGATCACATAATCGGGATACGGCGTGTTATTGACAGGTTTCTTTTTCCGAGCCATATCCTCACCGGCTTTCGCGCTGTTTTCCGGGCTGTCGTGCCTCCAGCTTCACCTGTTCCAACACTTCCATCGGAAGCCGATCCAGCAGGGCTTTTGCCTGCTTATATTCGTGGTGGAGCTTCGCCTCTCGAAGCTGTTTTTCAATGCTTTCCCTGCCCTTGGCATCCAGCTCGGCTTCCAGGGAAGCGTTTTCTTTTTTCAAGGCGGCATTCTCTGCGGCGGTATCGGTAAAGGCGACATTGTACTTTTTCAGTTGGGT
>CACXEU010000047.1 GCA_902766735.1 uncultured Lachnospiraceae bacterium | reverse complement strand
CATGGACATGGATCGTTTCTTCCAATTTTTTCACCTTTAATCACTGTACCAGACATCTTTTCTTCCTTGTACAATTCTTTTCTACGATCCTTTGGAATAATATCATCCCATTCTTTTAAGTTATATAACCATTCTGCTCTGGCAGCAACCATATTCTTATAAAGTAATTCCGGTTCAAATCCTAAATTAACTTCTGTATCAGCAGTCATGGTTTCAATAGGGTTTGGATTCTTTAAACTATCATTAATACCATCCAAAAATCCTACCATCACAAGAAGCTGGAAATCATACTTATCAGCTAATTCCTGTACTGTTCCTGTAACAACTTCATCCGGATTTGACAAGAGTTCCTTATATACTCTCTTTTCTTCTACAAAGTATCCAGCCCAAAATTCATTGTACTGTCTTTTTGTCTGTTCCTGATTATATGCAATTTCTCTCCATGTTTGTAATAAGCTTTTTTCTTCTTTCTTTTCTTCCATTTTATCCTCCGACATTTTGTCACTTAGATTAATGACATTTTTTCTTACCTGCCTATTATACAAAGTCAAAACAGGAATTGCAATAATAGTTTTCTTCATTTATACTATAAACGTCTTTTTTGTAGACAATAAATTGTACGAAATGGAGAGAGATATGACAGATCCGAAAAAAATAGAACGCACCAGAAGAATTCTTGCGCTTTCCGCAGTTGTTATTATGATTTTATGCGCAATCCTAACCTTAGTCTTTGCATTTTTAAAATTCTTTACAGGCTCAGATTTTTATGCCTCCGCATGGAAAGCCAGCGCATGGTCAATGTTTGTAATTCCGCTGGTACTTTACGGTATGCTTTTAATTCACAACCTTGTAACCAAAAACGAAAAAGAAGGAAAGAACTAATTCTTTCCTTCTTTTTTTATGGAATCATTGTCACTTTATTTCCTGTTCTCTTCAGTGGTTCTCGTATTGGAAGACCATCTACAGTATCAGCATATCCTACTGCCAGAGCTCCATACACTCGTTCATTCTCCTTCATTCCAAGCTGATACATATATTCCAGGATAACCGGATTTTCATTTAACCACTTCAATTGATTAATCCAACAACTTCCCAAATCTAAATGATTTGCCATCAGCATCATATTCTCCAATGCACAAGAACAATCTGCAATATTATTTCCATAATCCTTCAGGTTTGCCGTAACAATTAACACTGGTGCGTTATAATGAAAAACGTATCCTCCCCTTTTTGAGGCATTAATGGAATTTACCAATGAACGATATAATCCCGGCGTAATTTCCATTTTAGCAAACTCTTGCTCAACCATTTTCGCCAGTTCACCCAGAATCTTCTGATCCTTTATCACAATAAAATGTGTGGACTGACTATTTCCACCGCTTGGAGCATATCTTCCGGCTTCAATAACCTGTTCCAATTTTTCTCTCTCAACTTCTTTATCCTTATACTTTCTTGTACTTCTTCGGCTCTTAATAAATTCTAACATTTTTCTTCCATTGCCTCCCTTATTTTCTGAACTTCATCTACTGATACTTTTAACTTGGAAGCCACCTTACGATAACAAACTTCAGTTCCAAAATTGACAACTAAAGTAATTACTGGCTTGATTTTATCACATTTCAAAAACCCCAACAAGAACTCGTCCCCCTTTTTTGTATTCAGATCATTTTTCGTTTTAATCGGAAATATATACTTTACGTTGCTTTTATAGCGGAGGATAAAAAAGTACCCCTTTTCAAGGGGCACTTTCCTCTAAATTCTCTTATTTAATTTTAGCAGGTTTGATTGTTTTTCGCTTCATCAAGTCGGAATAAGAATTTACGTAGAAATATTTCAGTTCATGTACATCATCATAATATGCAATCCATTTTCCACGTTCCATTGCTCCGTATGAGTTCGTATAACCAAAATCAACAAATACTACAGGAATCGTCAGACCCTGTGCAATGTTTTTGTCAAAACCACTGTACACATTATAGATTTTTAATTTTTCCGGATTTCTAACATTTTCTTTCAGTTCTTTATATGTTTTCTTTCCTAGTTTAATAAAATCAGTTACAACAATATTGTAAGTGTATTTTACTTTTCCGGCCTTCGCGAAAACTTTTCCTCGGCCATCCTTTTTCCCTTTTACTTTTCCTTTTTTATTAACCGTTGCAACTTTCTTTTTCTTGCTGGACCATTTAATTTTCTTGACACCGGATGGTTTTGGTAACTTCAAACTTTGTCCCTTTGCAACAAAGACATACATACTTTTCACATTTCCGGTATATTTTGCAATGGTCCCACCAACCAACCCAATAGAAACAACTGTTTTTCCAATCTTCTTAGGATCCAAGGTAATATATCCGGTTCCATCACGATTCAATATATAGCTACATTCTGCAACATTATTATTACTGTTTTTCATTGTGAAATACTGTTTTGCATAATCGTAACTGCAGTCGTAAGTAAATGCCACTGTTTTCTTCAATCCGCCACTAATATTATCGCTTGCCTTTGCAAACTTCAAATGGTATGCATTGGAATTATTGATCACAAAGGAATATGCACTGCCTCCACCGGTTACCTTGAATGTATAACTTCCTGACGTAAGATACATCTTATAAGTATCTTTCATTCCTGCCGATACGCTGTGAGATTCATAAGTATATGTACTTCCTCCACTAAGATTCCATCGTAATCCATCCGTTTTTGCAGTAAAAGAAATGACAACATCCATGTTCTTATTCACATTAAAGGTATATGTATCCGTCGAATAAGACACCAAGGTGTAATAGACGGACTTAGTAATCGTTCCTGATGCGGTCTTTCCAAGTGTGTAAACTTTAGCATCTGCAGCTTCTACCGAATCCGTTCCAATGATAATGCCTGTAGCCACTAAAGCAAAAGATAAAACAAGTGCTAATATCTTTCTTTTCATAAAAATCCCTCCTTTATTCAATTGTAAAAATCCGTACTAAAATATAGTTTATTATACCATACTTTATCCATAGGGCACAAGCTGGTTTCATTCATTTATCCATAGGGCACAAGCCTGGATACCTCGAATCCGCTCCGCTTCTTCTCGGTACCCCGGCGGCGCCAAAATAAAAAAGAAACATCTGCTTTTGCGCGCAAGCGCTCATCGCAGATGTTTCTTTTTTATTTAGGCTTGTGCCCTATGGATAATTTCGTGTCTTCCCGGGCCGTTGCTGACCATTGTTACCGGAACACCTAATTCTTTTTCAATGAATTCGATGTACTTTCTACAATTTTCCGGAAGTTCTTCGTATTTTGTAATACCTCTGATTTCTTCTTTCCATCCCGGAAGTACTTCGTAAACAGGTTTTGCTTTCTTAAGCTTTGCTGTTACAGGGAAGTCTTTTGTTACTTCTCCGTCAATTTCGTATCCTACACATACCGGAATTTCATCCAGATATCCGAGAACATCTAATACGGTAAGGGCAACTTCTGTAGCACCCTGCATTCTTACTCCGTAACGGCTGGCTACTGCATCAAACCATCCCATTCTACGTGGACGACCTGTGGTAGCACCAAATTCTCCACCGTCACCACCGCGACGACGAAGTTCATCTGCTTCTTCTCCAAAGATTTCACTGACAAATTCTCCGGCACCAACCGCGCTGGAATATGCCTTTACAACAGTGATGATATCCTTGATTTCATATGGAGCGATTCCGGCTCCAATTGCACCGTAAGCTGCTAATGTAGAAGAAGAAGTTACCATTGGGTAAATACCAAAGTCAGGGTCCTTTAATGTTCCTAACTGTCCTTCTAAGAGAACGGTCTTTCCTTCTTTCAATGCATTGCTGATGTATAATGAAGTATCACATACATATGGTGCAACCATATCTCTGTATTCATGTAATGTTTCTAATAATTCCTTTGGATCAATCAGTGGCTTGTGATACATATGCTCCAATAAAATGTTCTTCTGTTCCGCCACTCTTGCAACCTTTTCAACCAAAGTATCTTCATCAAATAATTCGGACACCTGGAATCCAATCTTTGCATATTTATCTGAATAAAATGGTGCAATTCCTGACTTTGTTGAGCCAAATGCCTTTCCGCCCAGACGTTCTTCTTCATATGCATCAAAATCAAT
>CACXEU010000046.1 GCA_902766735.1 uncultured Lachnospiraceae bacterium | reverse complement strand
GCCATAATACCAATGTTTCTTGTTCTATCCAATGGATATTCTCTTCCAGCCAAAGGTTTTTCCTCCTTATCTTTCTATTTCTAATCTTTATCTTAGAAGCGGTAGTGTGCGAAAGCCTTATTAGCTTCAGCCATCTTATGCATATCTTCACGCTTCTTAACTGATGCACCAGTATTGTTTGCTGCATCCATAATTTCATTAGCTAATCTTTCTTCCATTGTCTTCTCACTTCTCTTACGAGCAAAGAATGTGAGCCAACGAAGTCCGAGTGCCTGTCTTCTGTCAGGTCTAACTTCGATAGGTACCTGGTATGTTGCACCACCGATACGTCTAGCCTTAACTTCGAGAGCTGGCATTACGTTGTTCATAGCTTCTTCGAATACTTCAAGAGCTTCCTTACCAGTCTGCTCTGCAATTCTTCCGAATGCTCCGTAAACGATTTTCTGAGCAACGCCCTTCTTTCCGTCTAACATAATGTTGTTTACAAGCTTTGTAACAACAATGCTGTTATACATAGGATCTGCTAATACTTCTCTTTTCTGAGTATGTCCTTTACGTGGCATGTTACTTCCCTCCTTAATCAATTTTGACAGAATTTTCAAAAATATTCCTGTAATTGACAGGAACTTCTTTTCAAATTCCTGTTTTGCATATTTTCATATGCGATTAGATCTACGGTACTCACTTTAGTTGTGTCCTTGCACACGGCTTTAGACTCTATCTGCTTACACAAATCTCTAATAACCGCTACAAATTCATTCAACCTGTGAATGGTTCCTTAGAACCTTTGCTACTATTTACCTGCTTTAGGCTTCTTAGCACCATACTTAGAACGTGCCTGGCGTCTGTTTGCAACACCTGCAGTATCAAGAGTACCTCTAATGATATGATATCTGGTACCAGGTAAATCCTTTACTCTACCACCACGAATCAAAACAACACTATGTTCCTGAAGGTTATGTCCTTCACCTGGGATATAGCTTGTTACTTCAATACCATTAGAAAGACGAACTCTGGCAATTTTTCTAAGAGCTGAGTTAGGCTTCTTAGGTGTAGCTGTCTTAACTGCTGTACAAACACCACGCTTCTGTGGAGAAGCTGTATCGTTCATTTTCTTATTAAGAGAGTTGTAGCTCTTTAATAAAGCTGGAGCAGTAGACTTCTTAACTGCTGTCTGACGTCCTTTTCTTACTAACTGGTTAAATGTAGGCATTCCGTTTTCACCTCCTGTTATTAGATTTTTGTGTATATTACACTGTTTCACACGTATGGGCATAGTAATCCCGATAAACGTGCTTTTCTATTATAAACAAAGGGGTCGACCAATGTCAACCCCTGTTTTTCAATCCATAAAGGTTAAAATTTTCTTCACCATTGAAAACGATATAAGAATCAATTTCCAAAACACGTTGAATTTCTTATTTTCCTCCGCCGCCTATTCATTCCGTTCTCCGCAAACTCGCCCTGCCGGGCTCAAACAGTGCTCCGAACGCAATGCTATGCTCGGAAAATTACGAAATCCGGCCTATCGTTTTGGAGATTAATTCTTACTCTTTTTCAATGCAATAACAATTTAATCTTTATGATTTTAAAATCATTCTTTATATAAATCAATTTCAAATGTCACTTTAAATAAATCCCCATCTAATGTAATCTCCAGGTCCCCACTCTGACGCTGTGCGATAGACTTCGCAATGGAAAGTCCCAAGCCGCTGCCTTCCGTCGTTCTTGATGCCTCACCTCGAACAAACCGTTCCATCAGCTCATCTGCATCAATGTTCAATGCATTCTCAGAAATATTTTTCACTGCCACTACCGCTTTTCCATTTTCCGTATATAAGTCCACATAAACACGGGTACCGGGCATTGCATACTTCGATACATTGTTATAAAGATTATCTAGCAGACGCCAGGTCTTCCGGCCATCAGCCATCACTATCATCGGTTCTTCCTGAACACTTTTGATTAATTGAAGATTTCTCGCGGCAAACCGTTCTTCATATTCCGCAAGACTTTGGTTAACCAACTGTACCAGATCCAGTTTTTCCAATTCCATTATTGCCACACCGGAATTCAGTTTAGATGCCTCCACTAAATCTTCCGTCAGATTTTTCAGACGCTGGGATTTTTGTTCCAATACTTCCAGATACTTACCTGCATTCTCACTGTTCATACCTTCTGCCTTTAACAAATCTATGTAATTGATAATGGAAGTCAATGGTGTTTTTAAGTCATGAGATACATTAGTAATCAGTTCCGTTTTCATTCGTTCATTTTTCACGCTCTCTTCCATCGCCTTACTGAGTCCTGAGCCAATCTGGTTAATCTGTTTCGCAAGAACACGATTGCTGGAAAATGTCAGTTCCTCATCTATCTGATATTTCAAATTTCCTTCAGATATTTCCCTTGTTCCTTGCACAATGCTGTCGTTTTCCGAAAAGTATTTCCAAAGGAAGTAGCAGATAGCTGCCATATAAATCCCAATAGCAAGAATCTTATTGAAAACCCTATAATGGGTTAAAACAAAGTTTTCCAATATCAAATAGAAAATATAATTCCATACACTTCCTACCACAAATACTGCCGCCAATTTTATCAAAAGATTTGTATCTTCCATCAACACCTTGAAAAAGGCATAAAATCTTTTCCCTTCTTTTTTTAGCATTTTACACAGTCTTCCAAGCAGTGTTGTTTCCACCAATGTTTTTGTCTTAATTCTGCGGGAAAGACTTTCCGCAAACAATGCCACCACAAGTGCACCGCTGACTCCAAGAACATAGCAAATAGCCATAGCAACTTGATGCCACCGGGTTCCTCCGCCAATCATGTTATATACCTTGCATAACAGTTGAAATGGTACCACGGTATAAATAATTCCCAAGGCCAACGCACCGGCATCAATCCACCAACGATCCATCCCCCTTGTCTTGATCTGGTTGTTTTTTTCTTCGCGTCCTGCCGTTACCATAAGAATTACCAACAGTGCAAACGCAATCACCACAGAAAAAGTCATAACACAAACGGAAACTACAACTTCCTGTTTCTTCGTTCTAATTTGTTCGTCCGACAGATGACGTTCTAAGCGTTCCTTGCAATAAGCGTAAACATAAGCATTTTTCGCTTCCATTATTCCATATTCGTTTAATGTTTGTTCATAACCTTTCTGAACTTCTTCTGTAATGCAGGTAGCAAAATGTGCATAGGTTATCCCCGTTTCTTTTTCCCTATCATCCCACAAATAAATGTCGTAGTCACTTCCCTCAACGAAAAATTGTCCATCTTCAAAATTCACTTCAACATCATAATCGCTTCGGTTAAAGTCATTTACATTAGATACCGTATATTCCTTGTCTCCGACTTTATACTGAACGCGATAGAAAAATCCCGGGGAAAGTTCCTTTCGCTCCTCCTGAAAACTTTTCTGAAATTCGTCCAGAACCTGTGCTCGATTTGTAAAATTGATGATTCCATCATTGTCGCAACGTAAAATATCCACACAAGAAAGGAACTGATCATAAGCCGTTTCGACTTTTTTATAGTACAGGAGTTCTTTCTCTAACTGTTTCCGTTCCTTCTCATAGTCCTGCTTTGCCTGTTCATCTAATCCTTCATCATCGCCTTCATCTAATCCTTCATCATCGTCTTCATCTAACACCGTTCGCACATCCTCCAGATGCGCTGTCAACTCATCAATAATTCCCGGCAATGTTTTTGACCAGGCTTCATACCCATTATCTCTGAGTTGCGCTTCTTGTTGCAGTTTAAAGAAATTCTCTAAATCTTCTACTGTTACATTTCCGAATTCTTTATCTTCTACAACAACCTTCTTCGGATTCTGGTAATTCTCTAAATATTTCTTTTGGGTTTTCGCGTAATTTAACACCGCCTCCATATCTTCGTTATAATTTTCTGAATACAAGAAGCTCAGGTCTACGTTATTCTCTCTTAATTCCCTTTTCACTTCTATTGCTTTTGCACCGCAAAAAACGCAGGTTGCTGCCAGTGCCATAATAATTAAACGCACTAGAATTCGTTTTGTCTTCATCATTCATTCACTTCCCTTTATTGTTTTTCAATTTTATATCCCAGTCCCCAAACAACTTTTAAATATCTCGGTTCCTTTGGATTGATTTCGATCTTTTCTCGGATATGTCTGATATGTACTGCCACCGTATTGTCAGCAGAAACCGCTTCTTCGTTCCACACTTGCTCATAAATCTGATTGATGGAAAAAACTCTTCCTGCATTTTTCACCAAAAGCAATAAGATATTGTACTCGGATGGCGTCAGTTTCACTTCCTCTCCATCTACCGTCACCACTTTACTTTCATCGTCAATTTCCAGTCCACCCACCACATATACGTTGCTTTTTTTCTGGACTATGGTTCCAAGCTTTGTATAGCGGCGAAGCTGGGACTTCACTCTGGCAGTCAGTTCCAACGGATTAAACGGCTTAGTGATATAGTCATCTGCTCCCACATCCAGTCCAATGATTTTATCATTGTCTTCTGATTTTGCAGACAAGATAATAATCGGCACACTACTGTTTTCCCTGATTTTCAGTGTGGCGCGAAGCCCGTCCAACCGCGGCATCATCACATCAATGAGCAATAAATGAATTTCATTCTCCTGAAGTTTTTCCATTGCTTCCACGCCATCATAAGCTTTTATGACATGATACCCTTCCTTGGTTAAATAGATTTCAATTGCTTCCACGATTTCCCTGTCATCGTCACACACTAAAATGTTGTACATATTTCCCTCCATAATCACCGAAACCGCTACGCTTGTTTCGGGATTGTATCACCGTCGTCAAATGCTCGAAAGTAAGCTTTCGGCATTTTCCTCGTCGTGTAATCCAAAAAGATCTGCATGGGCATCGCTCCCATGCAGTAATAGAATAAACAATAAATTTTAATTTAAAAGTAGTGAAATTCTTAAGGCTTTCTTAAGATTATAATTCACAATTATTGACTGTTCTCGGGAATGGTACCACGTCCCTGATATTTCCCATTCCGGTGAGATACATAATCATTCGTTCAAAGCCCAGTCCAAAACCGGCGTGACGGGTACTTCCGTATTTACGCAGGTCCAGATAGAACTGATAGTCTTCCGGAGTCAATCCGGACTCCTTCATACGCTGAAGCAACACATCGTGATTTTCTTCACGCTGGCTACCACCAATGATTTCTCCGATTCCCGGCACCAGACAGTCCATAGCTGCAACTGTTTTTCCGTCATCGTTCAGTTTCATATAGAATGCCTTGATTTCTTTCGGATAATCCGTTACAAAAACAGGCTTTTTAAAGATTTGTTCTGTGAGGTATCGCTCATGCTCTGTCTGCAGGTCACATCCCCAGGAAACTTTGTACTCAAACTGGTCATTGTGCTTTTCCAATAATTCAATGGCATCTGTATAAGTGATATGGCCAAACTCTGAGTTTGCTACTAAATTCAACCGGTCCAGCAATCCCTTATCCACAAACTGGTTAAAGAAATTCATTTCCTCCGGTGCCTGTTCCAGAACATACTTGATAATATACTGAATCATCTTTTCTGCCAGTTCCATATCGTCCTGTAAGTCTGCGAAAGCAATCTCCGGTTCAATCATCCAGAACTCTGCGGCATGGCGGGTGGTGTTGGAATTTTCTGCACGAAATGTCGGACCAAAGGTGTAAATCTTTTTAAAAGCCATGGCATAAGTCTCGCCATTGAGCTGTCCGGATACCGTCAGGTTCGTTGGCTTTCCGAAAAAGTCCTCCCCGAAGTCCACCGTTCCTTCTTCCGTCTTTGGCACGTTTGCCAGATCCATGGTAGTTACCTGGAACATTTCCCCGGCCCCTTCACAATCACTGCCTGTAATAATTGGCGTGTGGACATAGACAAAGCCCTGCTCCTGAAAGAACTGATGAATGGCATAAGCGCATAAGGAACGAACGCGGAACACCGCTTGAAAGGTATTGGTTCTGGCACGCAAGTGAGAAATGGTTCTCAGATACTCAAAGCTGTGACGTTTCTTTTGCAATGGATACTCCGGTGTGCTTTCTCCTTCCACTGCAATCTTTGTTGCCTGAATTTCGAATGGTTGCTTCGCATTCGGTGTTGCCACCAGTTCTCCTTCCACCACCAGAGCTGCACCAATATTGGTTTTGGAAATCTGTTGAAAGTTCTCTAGTGCATCGCTATACACTACCTGCAAGGTGGAGAAACAGGTTCCATCACTTAAGGTAATAAACCCAAAGGTTTTGGAATCGCGGATACTTCGCACCCAGCCTCCCACAGTAATGGTCTGGTTCAGGTACTGCACCTGATTTTTATATAATTCTTTAATTTCTACTAATTTCATCTTTGCCTCCTCGTTATGTAACAAAAGAAGTAGGGATTGTTATTTTTCCCTACTTCCTTTATTTTAATGCTTATTAAATTTCTTGTAAATCGAAATTATTTATGATGTTTCTGTTTTTTCAATTCTTTCTTATGCTGTTCTTCTTCGATTTCTTCTTTTTCTACCTGAAGCTCATCATAATATTCACTTACTTCATCCGGAACGTCATCAATAGAATCATCTCCCACATCAATGCTATGTGGCTGACGACGATACAGAACATCATAAATTACAGGAACGATAAACAATGTCATAAACGTTGCGTAAATCAATCCGAAACAAACAACGATAGCCATTGGCTTCTGCATTGCTCCACCGGCATCCTGAGAAATAATCATAACACTCATGGAAAGAATCGTTGTCATTGCTGTCATCAGGATTGGACGCATTCTAGTCTTTCCTGTTGCAATCAATGCCTCGTGTTTTGTCAATCCCTGCAGTCGCAGCTGATTTACATAATCAACAAACACAATACCATTGTTTACGACTGTACCCATCAGAATCATGAATCCCATCAATGCCATTGCCGAAATAGATTCTCCGAAAACTGCCAAACCAATCATACCACCGGTAAATGCCAATGGAATGGTAAACAAAATAATGAATGGCGAAAGGAGACTCTGGAACTGTGCCACCATAATCAGGTAAATCAATACAAACCCTAATGCAATCGCCTTCAGGAGTTGGATTACCATGTCCATAACCTGCTCTGTTTCCCCTTCAATTTCAACACTATATCCTTCCGGAGTTTTGTAATTCTTTAATTCATCTTCTAGTTCACGGGACAACAATGTGGTATTATAACCATCTTTCGTTTCTGAAGTAACTGCAATGTAACCAGTCTGATTCATTCTCGTTAATTGTTTTGGAGAATCTTCCATAACAATCTTTGCGAACTTGGAAAGTTTATACTTCTTTGTAACCTGTTCTCCCTGTTCATTCATCTTTGTGGCAGTAACTTTCATATCAAGAAGATTCTTATCATTTAACGCATTTCTCTTATCAACAATATTGACTTCCACATCCTTAGCGCCCTTTGTCAAAGTAATAGAGCTCTTTTCTGTAGTCATCTTTCCTGCCAATTCCTGGAAAATCTGACCCACAGTCAGTCCCTTCTTCGATGCCTTATTTTTATCAATCAGAATATGAATCTGCTTATCCCCTTCTTCAATTCCGTTGGATACCTTATCTGTCCCGTCAATTTTTTCCATCATCTTCACGATGTCATTACTGATTTCAATTAACTTCTGGGAATCATCTCCATAAATATGAACTTCTAATCCGGAACCGGAAATTGCTGACATATCCATTCCAGAGGAACTAACTGCCAGTTCTTCACACTTCACATTCTTCGTCTTTTCTTCAATCTTCTTCTGTAAGTCCTTAATTTCTGAAACTGTATTCACATCATTTTTTGGAATGATATAGAACATGAAGGATGTATAATTATTTGTGCCTGCACCACCTAAAGCTGTAGCTGCAGAAGCAGCACCGCCATCCATTACAGCAACCTTTTCAATTTCATCCATTTTTGCAAGAATATCAGAAACCTGATCAGCAGTTTCATATGCTTCTTCTTTCTTAACATTCTTATCTAATGTCAATGTAATATTTACCTGTTCGCTGACACTCTCGCCCATCATTTCCAATCCGGTACTGAATGCCTGAATGGTACAAACCACTAATAATAAGATGGAAATTGCTAACGGAACAATCTTAAATCGCAAGCAAAATTCTAATACCTTTGCGTATTCACGCTTCATCTTATCAAAAACTCTGTGCTTAATTGGAGAAGTCTTTTTCAGTGCATAAGAGCTAAATGTCGGTACGACAGTCAATGCAACGATTAATGAAGCTACCAAGGCATATGTAATCGTCAATGCAAACGGAATCAAAATCTGACTAACCACACCACTTACAAATACCATCGGAATAAATACACAAATTGTAGTCATCGTAGAAGCAACAATTGGTGCTGCCACCTGCTTTGCACCCTGAACTGCCGCTCTTGCCGGCGAAAGACCTTTATTTCTTAATCGGTAAACATTTTCCACCACTACGATAGAATTATCTACCAGCATACCAATACCAATACACAAACCAGACAATGACATCATATTCAATGTCATGCCGGAGAAGTACATAATTACAATGGCGAACAATACACTAAACGGAATACTGAATGCAACGATAATCGTTGGCTTCACGTCCTTTAAGAAAAGTACCAGGACAATAATGGCAAGAATTGCACCGAACAGAATACTGGTCAAAATACTCTCAATCATCTGGGTGATATAATCTGCCTGATCCATGATGGCTGTAACTTCCAGCCCCTTGTTCTTTTCCTGCATTTCCTCAAAGGCATCCTTTAAGTTATCAGACACCTCACTGGTATTTGCTGTACTTGATTTATAAATCGAAAGTAGCACGGATTCTTTTCCGTTCATCTTCGCATAACTTTCTCCTGCATTGTCAATCATGGTGATTTTCGCCACATCAGATAAGCGAATGGTTCCAACTCCTTTAATTTTTGTAAGAACCATATTCTTTAAATCTTTTTCATCCGTGTAATTTTCACCAACCTTAACAAGCCACTGCTTTCCATCCTTATCTTCCACATAACCTGCAGGCATTGCAAGGTTCTGAGAAGTAATGATTCCTGATAAGGTATCCAGACTCAATAATGCTTCAATGTTCGAATTTTCAATAGCTGCCTTTTTGGAATCTTCTAATTTCTTCTTACCATCTTCCAATTCCTTGGAAGCATTTTCAATCTGTGTCAAACCAGCTGCCATTTGGGCCTGACCAGAGCCAAATCCTACTGCGGCATCCAACGCACCGGAGAAGAGCTGTTCCTGTGTATCATCTAACCCCTCCATTTTCGAAGACATCTGGTTTACAACCATTTCTGCCGCTTTAATTTCAGTTGCAAGATTCGCTAATTCCGTATCAATCTGTGGGAGACGAACCTCTACAATATTGTAAAGCTGTTCCATACTTTCCACAGACAATTCTTTTGTTTGGTCACTCGGGGCAGACTGCTTCATAAAGTCAATAACCTTCTTGAAGTTCGCCTTATCCTTTAACCCTTCTTCAATACTTCCCGGAATTTCAATTCCCATTGCGGAAGCCATGGCTCCTGCCTGTTCTTTCATTTGAGCCAATGCTTTATCCATCTGATTATAAGCATCCTCAATCTTCGCATCCTCATAAATCTTCTTTTCTGCTTCCAACGCTGCCTTGCTAGCTTTCAGACTGTTTAAAGAAGATTCATATGCAGCTTTCGTAGCCTGGGCATTGGAAATTTTCACATATCCTTCTGCCAGTTTTCCATTAGTAGAACTCTGGGTATCAGAAAGTTTATCCTTTTGTCCTTCCAATTCACCCTTAGCACTCTTCAATTCACTTTCAGCGTCATCAATCTTATCTTGAGCCTCTGCCAGTTTCTCATTGGTCTGATAGAGAATCTTATCATTAATTTTTTTAATTTTCTTCTTACTAAGGCGAATCTCCACGGAATCATCCACACCACCAGAAGAAGAAACACTGGCAACACCTTCCTGACGTTCAATGTTCGGAATCATTGTTTCATCTACAAATTCTGTGATTTCCTTAATATCTTTCCCTTTGAATTCCACGCTGGCATACATTGTGGCAAGCATATCCATACCAATTTCCATGATATTTGGCTTTCCACATTCTTCCGGAAGTTCCACTGTATCCACCGCCTGGGAAATACGTACCAATGCTGCATTCATATCTGTATCGTCTGCAAACACCAGCATAACCATACTATAGTTTTCTGCAGAAGTACTCTGAATTTTTTCCACACCATTAATAGTTCCCAGTTTACTCTCTAATACTTCTGTTACGTCCTTCTCCACTTTTTCCGGACTCGCACCCGGCTCCGTAGTAATTACTAACATATACGGAAGTTCCATATTCGGTAACAAGTCTGTCTGCATATTTGACAAACTTACGCCACCGATAATCATCACTACGATTACTGCTACGATAATTATAAACGGCTTCTTTACACAAAATTTCGTCATTTCATATCTCCTATCTCTATTAATACATTTCCCTAATTTGCATCACATTTTTTATGTCATTTTCACTTCATTATACTTTCTTTCCATGTTAGTTTCAACTAATTTTTACATTTTTTCAAAAAAGTAAAAAAAGAATCGCTAAAACGAATCATTTTAACAATTCTCTTTTCACCTTACTTCTTATCTTTTTTTATATCCTTTTGAAAGAGTTCTACTTCTTTCTTAACAATATTACTCAGAAGAACCATACTAATCAGATTTGGAATTGCCATCAGATAATTTGCAATATCCGAAAAATTCCAAACCACATCCAAGGCAGTTGTCGCCCCCAGAAAAACAACACAGGCAAAGAAAATACGATACACCATATGATAGCGGTCTGTTCCCAAAATATACTCGATAGCTTTTTCCCCATTATATTCCCATCCGAGAATCGTGGAAAACGCAAAGAATGTTATTCCAATAGTCACTAAAAGTCTTCCGACATCTCCCAGTGCACTGGAAAAAGCGGCAATGGTCAGCGGAGCTCCCATAACTAGTTTGCCTGCTTCATCGGTCATTCCAAGAACTCCTGAAGATGCAATGCAAAGTCCGGTAATGGTACAAACCACAATGGTATCCCAGAACGTTCCGGTCATATTAATATATCCCTGCTTTACCGGTTCCTTCGTTGTTACCGCAGCTGCCGTAATTGCCGCAGAACCCAAGCCTGCTTCATTGGAAAAAATCCCTCTAGCCACACCAAAACGCATTGCCCGTGTCATGGATGCCACAATGGTTCCTAGTGCTCCTCCCGTCACTGCATTTGGTTGAACTGCCATTTTTAAAATCATCCAGGTTCCCGACGGAAGATTTTTATAATTGATGATAATAACCAGTAGTCCTGCCAAAATATAAAATACTGCCATTACCGGGACAATCACTGATGCAACCTTTGAAATCGATTGGATTCCACCAAAAATAATCAGCAACGTTACCCCTGCCAAAATTACTGCCACCAGTTCCACTGGAATCTGAAAGGTACTATTCAGTGCCGAAGAAATGGAGTTGGCCTGGGTCATGTTCCCGATTCCCAAGGATGCAAACACGGCAAAAATTGCAAAACTCATTCCCAAAGCTGCTCCGAGCTTTTTATTTTTTAATCCATTTTTCATGGTGTACATTGGTCCACCAGCCATTTCCCCGTCTTCATTTTTTTCACGGTATTTAATTGCCAGCATACATTCGCTGAACTTTGTGGACAATCCCAAGAAGGCGGATACCCACATCCAGACCAATGCTCCCGGTCCCCCGGAAACCATCGCAGTGGCAACCCCCACAATATTTCCTGTTCCAATGGTTGCCGCCAACGCCGTGGTCAGTGCCGCAAACGGAGAAACATCACCTTCTCCCTCGCTTTTTTTTCTTGCTTCTTTACTTAACGTTTTCTTAATTGCATATGGTAAATTTCTCTGCGGACGAAATCGTAGTTTCACTGTCATAAAGATTCCCACTCCCAAAATGAGCACCATCATGACCTGGCTCAGTTGTTCGTCCACAAGCTCTAATAGCTTTGCAATATCCATGAAACCTCCCTCTTCCCTTTCCGGTATCAACCGAAAAGAGAGTAGCTGTACTTGCAACCACTCTCCTGTCTCTTATTTCTTATTCAAATCGTTCAAAAATTCTTCCATGATGCCTTTGGCCTTCTTGGATTTCGAACGGACGAACATCATCACAAAGACGAGAACCACCGTTACAATTCCACACAATATCATATTCTCTTTCTGATTCTGATATGCTGACCAAATGAATCTGGCAGCGATTAGCAATGCTGCCACAATCACCATGGTATACAGATAAAATCCATAAGTGAATCTTCCCTGTAAAACCGTGCCATTTTCCTTTGCCGTCATCTTCCCACGAAAACTAACCGGGACATCTGCCTCGCCACCATGAAACTCTTCCGCCTTCAGGAAAATCTGAAGTTTGTGATTTTGTGCAATCACCTGAAGTTTCTTTTTCTCTGCTTTCGCCTGCATGACTTTCACCAAGGAACTTTCTTCCTGATTATATGTAAACTGCTTCATTATCTGCTTGCCCTAAACATTAAATCTTCCCATCTGCGGTCAACTTCCTTCTGATACTTTTCAATCAGATGCTCGTTTTCCGGTTTGAAAAGATGTTTGAATCTTCCCTGAGTTTTTAAGAATTCTTCAATCGGCAATGGATTCTTTGGTTCGTAGTTTACAATCCACTTTCCTTCAACCACTTCAAAAAGCTGCCAATATCTTGTTTCCACAGCGAGACGACAGATTTCCATTATATCATCCGTCTTATATTTCCATCCTGTTGGACATGGTGCCATGATGTTTAAGAATGCAGGGCCATCTGTATAGATTGCTCTTTCTGCCTTTGTATGTAAGTCCTTCATTCCATTAAAGAATGTTGTCTGTGCAACATATGGAATATCATGGGCTGCCAATATTGCAGCTAAATCCTTACGGTACTGTTCCTTACCAACGCTCTGGCTTCCAACCGGTGTTGTGGTTGTGTCGGCATACATTGGTGTAGCGGAAGAACGCTGTGTACCTGTATTCATATAAGCACCGTTATCGTAACAAACATAAGTATAGTTTGTTCCACGCTCCATCGCTCCTGACAATGACTGAATACCAATATCATAAGTACCACCGTCACCACCAAATACGATAAACTTATAATCTTCTTTTACTTTTCCCTTACGCTTCATTGCTGCATAAGCACCTGCCACACCACTCATGGTTGAGCTGGCATTTTCAAAAGCACTGTGAATGTAGCTGTCTTCCCATGCCACATATGGATACTGGAATGAAGATACATTCAAACATCCTGTTGCACAGCCGATAACAGCCTTATCTTCCGGCTTTAATCCGCGAAGCACATTTCTTGCAGCGATGGTTGCACCACAACCTGCACACATTCTGTGACCTGGAGCAAAACGTTCCGGCTGGTTCATTACTTCCTTAAAATTATAACCCATCTTAGTTTTCCTCCTTTGATCTTAATCCCATATATCTGTAGGTTTCCCCGGTTTCACCGGTCTTATCAATTTCCTTTAATGTTTCGTAAACGCCAATCATATCTTCCACACGAACATCTCTACCACCAATACCGTACATAATATTGATAGTCTTTGCGGTACATCCTGCTGTGTACATTGCCTGCATTGTTTCTGCACCTACCGGACCACCGTTTGTGGAGAAGGATTCGCTTCGGTCCATCACTGCAACTGCCTTACAATTCTTTAATGCAGAGCCGATTTCCTTTCCAGGGAATGGACGGAAGGAACGAATCTTTACAAGACCAACCTTTTCTCCATTAGCTCTCATCTGGTCAATGGCATCTTTAGTTGTTCCTGCTGCAGAACCAATAATAACTACTGCATATTCTGCATCTTCCATTTTATATTCTTCAATCAGTCCGTATTTACGTCCTGAAATCTTTTCAAAATCCTTTGCCACGTCAAGAATTACCTGCTTCGCATTTTCCATCGCGTGTGCCTGTGCTTTTCTGGATTCCATATAGTAATCTGATACTGCATAAGGTCCCACTGCAAAGGTTTCTTCCGGATTTAAGAGATATTCCTTTGCTTCTCTTTCTCCTACGAATTCCTTAACAGTCAGGTCATCCAATAATTCCATATCGTTTACCGCATGACTGGTAATGAAACCGTCCTGGCAAATCATAATTGGAAGCATGACATCTGCATTTTCTGCAATATTGAATGCCATTACCATATTATCGTAAGCTTCCTGATTGTTTTCCGCATAAAGCTGAATCCATCCGGAATCTCTGGCACCCATAGTATCAGAGTGGTCACAGTTAATATTTAAAGGTCCTGTCAACGCTCTACATACTGCTGCTAAAGCTACCGGCAATCTACTGGATGCTGCAACACCTAACACTTCCCACATGAACGCAAGACCTGCAGATGATGTGGCAGTCAATGCTCTGGCACCTGCCGCAGATGCACCCATTGCTGCTGACATAGAACTGTGCTCACTTTCTACGGTAATAAATTCTGTATCTACTAATCCATTTGCTACATAGTTTGAAAAATACTGTGGAATTTCTGTAGATGGTGTAATTGGGAATGCTGGGAAGACATCCGGATTAATCTGGCGAAGTGCTGTAGCCACAGCTTCGTTTCCTGATAAAAGTACTCTCTTAGGCATTGCTCTTCACCTCCATCTTTAATGCTCCGAAAGGACATGCCTTTACGCAAATTCCACATCCTTTACAATGATCGTAATCAATATCCTGTCTCTTGTAATCCTTTACAGGAATTGCACTATCCGGACAAACCGGTACGCACAATAAACACTGCTTACATTTTTCTTCATCAACAACAGGAGCTACATTGGTCCAGTCTCCTGTTATGAAATGTTTGGTTGTTCCACAACCAACAATGGTATTTCCTCTGGTCACATCCTGCCAGGCAACATTCTGACCAAGTTTTGTGATATCTGACTTTGCCATTTATTTTACCTCCCTTAATGCTGTTCTAAGTGCTTCCATGTTTCCTTCAATCACTTCCGGCTTCTTAGCGAATTTATGCTTGAACGATCCTTCCATTTCTCTTAAGAATGTTTCATCATCAATTACACCTGTCACCTTAACAATGGCTGCAAGCATTGGAGAGTTCGGGAAGTTCTTTCCTAAGGTATCCATCGCAATCTGTCTTGCGTCAACCGTGTAAACTTTTCCTTTATATCCATTTAAGTGCGGGATAATTTCTTCTTTGCTTTTTGCTGTGTTAATCAAAATAGCTCCGTCTTCTCTTAATCCCTTTGTAACGTCAACACACTCGAGTAATGTTTCATCTACAACCACAACAAACTGTGGATCATAAATATTAGAATGTACACGAATCGGTGTATCACTGATTCTGTCATATGCAGTAATCGGTGCTCCCATTCTTTCCGGACCATATTCCGGAAATCCCTGTGCATTCTTTCCAGTTTTAAATGCCACTTCCGCTAAAAGCAGCGCTGCTGTTTTGGCACCCTGGCCACCACGACCGTGCCATCTGATTTCAAGAGTATTGTTCATTTCTTTTATCCTTCTTTCTCATATTTGAGTCATTCAAACCACACATCCCCAAAACCCACTTTTAGGCGTGCGTACCTATTATTATATCTAAACTATGTACGATTTTCAAGTAACAGTTCAGGCATAAAAAAGCAGAGGCACAAAAAGTATGCTCGCATGCTTTTTTGTGCCTCTGCTTTTTTATGTATTGAGCGCCCCAATGATGAGCAAAACTCATCTGCGCAGCAGATGTTCTGTGCCGCAGGCATTGTTTTGCGAATCGCTGGGGGG
>CACXEU010000045.1 GCA_902766735.1 uncultured Lachnospiraceae bacterium | reverse complement strand
TTCCCCAATCACCCTTGCTGCAGTCAAACGAATTGGTATCATTTGTTTATAGTTTTGTGAGGCACGTCTGCCTCTGGTCAGAAAAAAAGCTTTTTTCCTCTCACAATGCATTTAGGTTCAAAAATGGCTGTTTACTAAATACCGGTAAAAATTCATCCAAAAATCCGGCTTATTTTTTCCCCTCACTATACATATGGGGTGTTTTTAAGCTCATTACTAAAATTTCCGCAAATTTTTTCTGCCTCTATATATCATTTGGGCTGAAAATCGGCTCATTACTAAATAACTCAAAAATTTTTCTTTCACCTTATATCTGGGATGAGTAAAAACTGATTACTAAAAATTCGAGAAATTTTTCTACCTTCATCTACTATTTGGAACGAGTTGGAACTGATTACTAAAAATATGTATAAAAAAAGAGCAGCTATCCATTTCTGAATAACTACTCTACAAATGAGTCATCTATTAAACCTTATGAAATCCTGGGTTTAAGCCATTTCGCAAGCACCACCGCAAACAGTCTGCGGTGTGGATCAACCTAAGGTCAATCCATTCGTACCAACCTTTAACACGTGGCCAACCTACTTGACCACATGAGGTCAACCCCTTTGTCCTCTATCTGCCACAAACCGCGTAAAATCTGCGTTTACAGGATGTTAACGCAAATTACGGCATATCCGAACCAACCGTTGGCACAGTTAAAATATGCTATTTCGGATAGATTGAAATGATAAGCCCTTTTCCAACATTGTTGAACTCTGCAAGCCTTATAAATAAAGGCTTCTGCATATCCTCTGCGTTTTACGACTATTCCGCAAGCATCTTTACCGGCAAAAATAAAAAATATAACAGGATACGCATAAAGGTGCATACTTTCCTTTACGCAAAATTCCGTGCTCCTATGTCGCCCGCTCTGACTTCGTCTGGAAACAAATTCGTACTGCGTATCCTCATGTACTTTTACTCCAGTGGAGTACAAGTACCTCCGAAAAAACCATCGCATCTACTTGTGGTCAGATTGACCACAAGTGGCATCCCACATAATAAAAATGACTTCTGGTCCAATGGACCAAAAGTCATTTCAATAAACAATATAACCTATGTCTCAACGAAGCAGAAGTCTCATATTTTCATTCAAAATTTTCCTTAAATTCCCCCCCTAAGAAGAGAATTCTTTAAGTATATTAAACCTTATATTTTTGAAGTGCATCTTTATACAATGCTTCACTTTCATCAAGAAACTGGGATTTATTATTTATCAATTCTTTAAATTTCTCACTCAGATTCTGATATATTATTTTGTGAGCAGGGTTTTTTATTTCATTTTCATTGTAATCATCCATATCAAATTCCTGATCTTCATCTGTGATTACATCCAGCAAATAAAGAATATCATCTTTTCCTATTTGATCGACTTCCACATACTTTCCTTCATCATTTCTAAACTGCACAATTCCATTTTTAATCCTCAAGCATTTCATATTCAATCCGCCTTTCTTCATAAGCATCGCGACCAGCTTCCAAACAATTCATTGTTGCTTCAATATTTGGAATAGAACTACCATCTCCACAAAGTAAAACGCGATCAGTGGGAAAGCCCGAAAACAACTTAAACTCCACATTTCCTTCATGAATTTCTCTTTTTGTATGTACTATATAATCTGGTTGTATTGATGCTCCCACCGTATTATTATGTGTAACAATGATTACCGGCATCACTTCAGATATCTCCTTTATTAAATGATTAACCTTTTCTTTTAAGAAGATATTATCAAAAGAAGACTCTGGTTCATCAATCAATAACATCTCATATTGTAACGCGTCGTTAATTTCCCGAAGCAAATTAAACTCCGCTCTTTCTCCCCCTGATACCGGAAATCCATATTGATTAAGAATATCATAATCAATTTTTGCAAAAAATTGATAATAATCCTTTTCTAAAACATCTGTTGCTTTTAACTCTTGAATATAATCATATGCATCAAGCGCATATTTATCAAACGCTTCTTTAAATGCCGTTCTTCTTCCGCTCTTGTTTTTTAATTCTCCAGCCCCCTTATATCTTCTCTTAGAGATTCTAACTTTAAACCCTTCTATGTCTGTTTCTCTTATTATAGATTCTTTTTCCACCAAATTAGCAAGTGTATTAAATTTCCTTACTTTCGCCCTATTGAGTTGCACCTCGTAAAAATTTACATTTTTAGGTTTTGTCGCCGAAGTCTTCGATTGGAGTCTGTTTTTTATATTACCTATTAGCTCATTAACCCACTCTTTTTTCTTAATCAAAACATCTTCTTGAATATACTTTTTTATAAGCTCAGCATGAAGATTAATTAAAGATTCACGCTCTACATTATTTTCAATTAGTTCCTTATATTTTCTCGCATCAAGAAGTTTTTCTACTGCGTCAATCAATTCTTTTAAAACATTTAAATCCTCTATTGTATACTCAGTCTCTGAGAACAACCTGCACTTTGAATATGCATCTGCTCGCTCTGTTTCTGAAGCATACTTCAATAAAGATTTAATATAGGAATCAATTTTCTTTTCATCCTTTACCAAATCAATGTTTGCAACTTCGTTAACCGCCAAAGAAAACGGTCTTAAATATTCTTGAATAAACTGACTCTGTTGAGACTCCATCCCCTTTAAAAACTCAGCTTCTGCCTTCTCTGGTTCCTTTTCCAAAAGTGCAAATTGCTTTATATATTTAATATTATCATGCACTTCATTAATTCGATTAAGCGTATATGATTTCCCTGAAGATCTACCACCAATAACTACAGTCAACCCCGTTGACATGTTTATTCCAGGCAATACTTGGAACAAATGATGACCCTCTTTATCAGACAAATGAACTTTTGTTTTATCCATAAAACAGCGTTTTATCGCTTTAACAGATAACACCCCCGCATCGATATACGTCTGTTTCACAGGAAAAGGACTATTCTCTACCGGTCTCCAATCACTAAATATAACCGGTACAATTGATTCGTTCTTCTTACAGTAGATAAACTTTTTTGCGCTACTGACTTCTCCTGCCATAATATGATTATCTAAAGCCTTGACTATTTTCTTATCTACACAAGGAGACTTATCATAGTGTGGAATTAGAATGTATTTGTTAAGATTTCCAAATATTTCTCCAAACTCATCTACACTGATAGAATCCGTCGGTTGCTGAATCCTTTCTTCAACCTTTAAACATTTTATAGCGAAATCTTCAATATCTGCCTTCTCTGTAATAACTAGTATATGACCACCATTCACGCCGATATTAATCTCAATGCCGGGAAATACCATTATATCTAATGCATCAAAAATCTCCTCAAACTGATTTCTATCGAACAAATTATGATTTGTAATCGCTATTGCATCTATCTGCATTTCGCTCACATAAGAAGTCAAATGCTCTAAACTAAATTGAAAATCATAATCGCTAATTGTTTTGATTGTATGTATATGTAAGTCTATTTTTTTCAATGGTAATCCCCCCTTTACACACTATTTCACCGGCTTCGCATAAATATCTTCTACATAAGTTTCCGGTGTCGCCTCATCAATCACCCCAGACTTTGGATCATATATAAAAGACTTTTTCAAGCGTTCATATAATACTGATCCAACAGTATCCATAACCTGTTTCATCATTTCCGGATCACCAAATAGTCTTCTGAAAAACTCATCATTCTGCTCGTATCTTTCTGCAGCCATCGTCGGGAAATCTTTTTCGAATAACAACATAAATGTAGCTCTATCATTATTCTTTGCATAACTCTGCCATTTTTCCTGATTAGCATAGTCGTTTTCCATCTGAACA
>CACXEU010000044.1 GCA_902766735.1 uncultured Lachnospiraceae bacterium | reverse complement strand
GGGAACGGTACAGAATGAAAATATTGAAATATACCGTCTGTTTCAGCGCGAATTTGTGAAGCGGGGGCGGTATAGAATTAAATAATTGAAATATAATGCTTGCTTCAGATTGAAGGTCAAAAATGAATGCCATATAAAACGAAAAAAGAAAAATGTAATGCAAATTAAAGAGCGTAAAATTAAATTGCTTGCAATTTAATTAAAACCGTGTTATAATTCATTCAAGCAAAGAAATACAGGGATGTATGATTTGCAAAAAATGAAAAATACTATTTTGTAGAGGAGGAATGTATTATGGCATTAACACATGTAACAGATGAAACATTTGAGGAAGAAGTTTTAAAATCAGAAAAACCTGTAATGGTTGATTTCTGGGCAACATGGTGTGGACCATGCCAGATGCTTGGACCAATTGTGGAGCAGGTAGCAGGCGAAACCGAGGATATCAAGATTTGCAAAATGGATGTTGATGAAAATCCTGCGACAGCGATGAAGTACCAGATTATGTCTATCCCTACAATGATTTTATATAAGAACGGTCAGGAAGTGGCTAGAAATATTGGTTTGGTTTCAAAGGATGAGCTGGTTCAGTTCATCAGTCAATAATAAATGAGGGAGGAAGGGAAAGTTCGCAGAAGAAAACGGGACTTTCCCTTTTTGTTTCCACGACGAGGAAAATGCAGAAAGCCTGCTTTCGTGCATTTGATAATCGTGAAACAATCCCGAAATAAGCGTAGCGATTTCGGTGATTTATAGGAGGAAATGCGATGTATGATATTATGATTATTGGTGCTGGACCGGCAGGAATGTCTGCGGCGATTTACGGACTTCGTGCTGGTAGAAGCGTAGTGATGTTTGAAGAAAAGAGTTATGGCGGACAGATTGTGAATACACCGGAGATTGAAAATTACCCGGGGATTGCAAAGGTGTCCGGATTTAAGTTTGCCACAAATCTGTTTAACCAGGTGAAAGATCTGGGGGCAGAAGTGGTTTATGAAAAAGCCGAAAAAATTGAAAAGGAAAACAATGTCTGGAAGGTGAAGACCGGAAAGAATGAATATGATGGAAAGACGGTGATTCTTGCTACCGGGCTGAAGCGTAGAACGCTGGGACTGGAACGGGAAGAAGCAATGATTGGTGCCGGGGTAAGTTATTGTGCCACTTGTGATGGAATGTTCTTCCGGAACAGAACTGTGGTGGTAGTCGGTGGAGGAAACACTGCATTGGAGGATGCGATTTTCCTATCTAACTATTGTGCAAAGGTTTATCTGGTGCATCGAAGAGATTCTTTTCGAGGCGAGCAGAAGCTGTCAAAAATCTTGCAGGAGAAGGAAAACGTGGAACTGGTGCTTGATAGCGTGCCGGTGGAAATCCAAGGGGAACCGATGGTAACCGGATTGAAAGTCAAAAATGTCAAGACGAATGAAGAACGAGTTCTGGAAGTTCAGGGAATCTTTGTGGCAGTGGGGCAGATTCCGGAAAATGAGAATTTCAAGGAAGCTGTGGAGCTGGATGATCATGGATATGTTGTGGCAACGGAAGCCTGTACCACAGAGACAGATGGCCTGTTTACAGCGGGAGACTGCCGGACGAAAGAAGTAAGACAACTAACTACTGCGGCAGCAGACGGTGCAGTGGCAGCTTTGGCGGCAAGCAAATATATTGAGGAACATGAGGTCTAACAAAAGAAAAGGAAAAACTAAATAACTTAAGTGAATGGTTTATATTTTTAAGAAAAACGAAAAAAACTTGACAGAGAAAAATTAAGCAGATATAATCCACAACATAAGGCAAGGGCGTCTTGGAGAAAACACTCCGAGGCGCTTTTTTTGTGGAAATTTAAAAGTTCCATAAAACGCTTGAAAAGAACGAGCGTAGCCAGGACGCACCAGGGTCTGTACTCAATACAAAGACAAGGGAAAGCGTCAACCGAGATGGAAATAAGGAAGGAGAATCATTATGAAAACACAAAACGTACCTGAAATGTTTGGATCACTTGTATTTGATGACAGAGTGATGAGAGCGAGATTATCGGAGGATATTTACAGTTCGCTCAAGAAGACAATTGACGAAAATACAAGATTAGATGACAAGGTTGCAGACGCAGTTGCAACAGAAATGAAGAAATGGGCTTTGGAAAACGGAGCAACACATTACACTCATTGGTTCCAGCCATTGACAGGAATTACCGCAGAAAAGCATGACAGCTTTATCTCTCCATCACCGGACGGAGGCGTTATCATGGAATTCTCCGGAAAGGAATTAATCAAAGGAGAGCCGGATGCATCATCATTCCCATCCGGAGGTCTTCGAGCAACATTCGAAGCAAGAGGATATACAGCATGGGACCCAACATCTTATGCATTCATTAAAGATCATACCCTTTGTATTCCAACAGCATTCTGTTCATACTCTGGTGATGCATTGGATAAGAAAACACCACTTCTTAGATCCATGCAGGCACTGAACCGTCAGGCTAAAAGAGTATTAAAATTATTTGGAAACGACGTAAAATACGTTAGAACAAGCGTAGGTCCTGAACAGGAA
This sequence comes from uncultured Lachnospiraceae bacterium, assembly GCA_902766735.1. Lineage (GTDB taxonomy): Bacteria > Bacillota > Clostridia > Lachnospirales > Lachnospiraceae > Eubacterium_G. The sequence continues at coordinate 2,616 of CACXEU010000044.1, read as the reverse complement.
TACTTCTTAGTAGATAAGGAAATGTTCGAAAAGAGACCTGACCTTGTGTATACAGGAAGAACATTGTTTGGAGCAATGCCTCCAAAGGGACAGGAATTAGATGACCACTACTTTGGTGTTATCAAACCTAGAGTTTGCGCATTCATGGAAGAACTTAACGAAGAACTTTGGAAGCTTGGAATTCTTGCTAAGACAGAACATAACGAAGTAGCACCGGCACAGCACGAATTAGCGCCAATCTTCTCCACTACAAACGTAGCAACAGACAGCAACCAGGTAACAATGGAAATCATGCAGAAGGTTGCAAGAAAGCACGGAATGGTTTGCTTACTTCATGAAAAACCATTCGCAGGAGTGAATGGTTCCGGTAAGCATAACAACTGGTCCATGGCTACAGATAAGGGAGTGAACCTTCTTTCCCCTGGAGATACACCAAGCGAAAATGCACAGTTCTTATTAATGCTTTGTGCAGTAATCAAGGCTGTTGACGAATATCAGGATTTATTAAGACTTTCTGTTGCAACAGCAGGAAATGACCACAGACTTGGAGCAAATGAAGCACCACCTGCAATTATTTCTATTTTCCTTGGAGATGAATTGACAGCAATTCTTGATTCTATTAAGAATGACACTCCATATGAAGGAACAGAAAAGGTAATTATGAAGCTTGGAGTTCATTCACTTCCAAGATTTTCAAGAGATACAACTGACAGAAACAGAACATCACCATTTGCTTTCACAGGAAATAAGTTCGAATTCCGTTCTCTTGGTTCCGCAAACAGTATTGCATGCTGTAATATCATGTTAAATGCAGCAGTTGCAGAAAGCTTGAAGCAGTTTGCTGATCAGTTAGAAGGAGCCGCTGATTTCGAAAGTGAACTTCATGAATTAATTAAGGATACCATTAAGAAGCATGAAAGAATCATCTTCAATGGTAATGGATATGGTGAAGAATGGATTGAAGAAGCGACTAAGGTTCGTGGTCTTTCCAATCTGAAAACAACAGCTGACGCAATGCCACATCTTTTAGATCAGAAGAACGTGGATATGCTTATGGAACATAAAGTATTCTCAGAATCAGAACTTCACTCAAGATGTGAAATCATGTTAGAGAACTACTGCAAGACAATCAATATCGAAGCTCATACAATGGTAGACATGGTAAGAAAGAATTACCTTGCAGCCATCGAAGGATATCTGTATAGCCTTGCAAAGACAACATCTTTAATGCAGTCAGTAAGTTCCAATGTAAAATGTAATTATGAAATTACAACTATGGAAAGACTTTCTGAATTAACTGATTCCATTTCAAGCGCTACCAGCGATTTGGAAGAGAAACTTGAAAAACTCGTAGACTACGACAATATCATCAAGACATCAGAAGTGATGAGAGATGAGATTCTGCCGGCAATGGATACCGTAAGAAAGTATGTGGATGAAGCAGAAATGCTTACCTCAGAAAGATACTGGCCATTCCCAAGCTACGGCAAGTTATTGTTTAGCGTATATTAAAAAGCAAATAAAAAGAGTCATCCCACAACGACGTGGAACACGGAGGATGGGGTGGCTCTTTCTATGTTTACAAGTCTATGAAATAGGTAATAATTGCGTTTGGCAACAGTGAAAGGAGAAATGACATATGGAAGAAATTATGAATGCAGTAAACGGACAGGTATTCGCTGTTTGGTTTTTGATTGGAGCAGCTCTTGTATTTTGGATGCAGGCCGGATTCGCAATGGTGGAAGCTGGTTTTTCGAGAGCTAAGAATGCAGGTAACATCTTGATGAAGAACTTAATGGACTTTTGTATTGGTTGTGCAATGTTCATCATCATTGGTTTTGGATTATTACTGGGTGAAGATTTATTTGGCTTTATCGGAAAACCGGGAATAGACATTTTTACAAATTACAGCAAATTTGATTGGTCAAATTTTGTATTTAACTTAGTGTTCTGTGCTACAACCGCAACAATTGTTTCCGGTGCCATGGCAGAAAGAACAAGATTCTTAAGCTACTGTGTATACTCAGGAATCATTTCAGGATTGATTTATCCGATTGAAGCACATTGGATCTGGGGTGGCGGCTGGCTTTCACAGATGGGATTCCACGATTTCGCTGGATCCTGTGCAATCCACATGGTAGGTGGTATTGCAGCAATCATCGGTGCTAAGATGGTAGGAGCCAGAATTGGAAAGTTTGATAAAGATGAAAATGGAAAAGTGAAAAAAGTTAATGCGATTCCGGGCCATAACATTGTAGTTGGTTGTTTAGGTGTATTCATCCTCTGGTTTGGATGGTACGGATTTAACGGTGCAGCTTGTACAACTCCTGATCAGCTTGCATCAGTATTCTTAACAACTACCGTTGCACCATCTATTGCAACTGTTGTATGTATGGTATTTACATGGGTGAAATATGGCAAGCCGGATGTTTCGATGTGTTTGAATGCATCCCTTGCAGGTCTTGTGGCAATCACAGCTCCTTGTGACGTAACAGATGCATTTGGCGCTGTTGTAATCGGGGCAGTTGCAGGACTTTTGGTATGCTTCGGTGTATGGCTTTTAGATTACAAACTTCATATCGATGACCCGGTTGGTGCGGTTGGTGTCCATATGGC
>CACXEU010000043.1 GCA_902766735.1 uncultured Lachnospiraceae bacterium | reverse complement strand
TCTTTAGTAGTTGCAAGAAGCGCTCCAATAAATCTTTTGATGTTAAAACGATAGAGGGAGATGTCAGCAAAGCAGATCCGGACAGTCCTATTTATGGTAAATCAGTTTGTATTACCGGCGCCCTGCAGCATATGCAGCGGAAAGAAGCCTTGCAGTTGATTGCTGACCTGGGTGGCATTCCCATGGACTCTGTTACGAAGAAAACTAATTTTCTTGTTTTGGGGAATAATGATTATTGCAAGTCAATCAAAGACGGAAAAAGCAATAAGCAGAAGAAGGCTGAACAGCTGATGCTTGAAGGGCAGGACATACAGATTATATCTGAGTCTGCTTTCTACGACATGATAGAAAGTCATTAATGAAAAACTGATAAGGTGGGAATCATGGAAAATCTTTACGACTGGAAACAGGAAGTCATTAAGCTTTGTGATGAATTAAGTGAGCAGTTGGAACTTTCTCGGCACACCATCCATATTATGGTCAATCTGAGTAAAGATGCAGTGAGCGAGGATGAGAGCTCGGAAAGCAGCCGGAGGATGGTGAACCTGGAAGCCCTTAAAGGACAGGACGATAACCAATATAAAGTGACATCGTATTCAATATGTCTTTATGAACCGGATTATCCTGAAGTGAAGGATGAAAATGGAAATTCAAAAAAGAACACATCCATTTGCAGAATTGCTTACAATGTGATGAAGTCCAAAACAACAATTTCATTCTTCATCAAGGAGAAAACTGCAGAAAACATTCAAAACGATCCATTCATGGACCTTGCGAGAAAAACTGTAAATGGGTTCCGCGAATACAAGATGGATGAGGCATTGCTTCATACAAATATACCGAAGGTTTTGCAGTTTCTAAAAGAAGTAATTCTTTATGAAATTGCAAATTATGTTCCAAGAGCACAGACATTTGGTTGCTGTGGAAAATTTCGAGAGTGTTCGGATGCAGGAAGGTGCCTGCATGCCAACAAATTGTATGCATGCGCCTGCCAATATAAGAAGAATCTGTTATCAGGCAAGGTATTTTATGGCCAGACTAAGACTGCATAGCTAACTAAAAAAGGCAAAGCAAAGAAGGCAGTGCGCACCTCCTTTCCAGAAATCCCTGCTTCCTGGGACCTTGGGTCGGGAGGTGGGGATTTCTGTATTATTCTAAACCGACGTTGAAAAGTCATTATTTCAGTATGTATGATGAATGGGCATTGGGCTATAAATCAAAATATCCTGGTGATTGAGGATGATGCGGGTACTATTGAATCATTATCCGCAATGGATATTTATGCCTGGAAAGTTAAAGGTAAGGGTAATCCGAGACTTGAAGAAGTAGAGGATCCGGAATCCGTTCTGGATAAACTTTCGTTTTCAAAGGTCGCATGTAATTATGGTCTGTTGCTTACAAAGGGAAACGAGGGAATAGAGCTTTCAACATTTGTTGGTGGATCACAAGATAAAAGATGCATATCTCCGCTGTCTGTCAGTTTGTCGGATCATATAATTCTGGACGATACGTGGCATTATATCCAGAATTGCGATTCAATCCAAGATTTATTGAGAAAATGTGGTTTGGAGAAACGTAACCGTATAAACGTCGCAGAGTATATTAAACTGGTGAATGCGGCTACCAGATATGCAGACGTTATACTTGAAGACGAAACTGATCAGCATCCAGACTGCGTTTCTACAAATACCGAGGTTCCCTCCAATATTTCAGCTTCATTGTATCCGTATCAGGAAACGGGGAATAAATGGCTGGAATATATGACAGAGCAGAAGTGTGGATGCATTCTTGCTGATGAGATGGGGTTGGGGAAAACCTTACAGATCATAGCCCTGATTGCAAAAAGGCAATCGGTTGAACATGGCCATTATCTTGTAATCGCTCCGGTTTCGCTTCTTGAAAATTGGAAAAGAGAGTTTCAAAAATTCTCTAAAGGGATTTCTGTATATGTTCATCATGGCTACGGGAGGCGCGGCGATTACGAGGTTTTCCTTAACTATGATGTAACGGTAACTTCTTATGGAACCATAGGGACAGATTTATCCATGTTTCAAATGGTCGATTGGGATTTGGCTGTTTTGGATGAAGCCCAAAACATAAAAAACCCTGAATCACAAAGAACAAGAAATGTAAAATCATTGTCCAGAAGAATGTCCATTTCTGTAACGGGAACGCCATTCGAGAACCATATTACAGACCTATGGTCTCTTATGGACTTTTCGCTTCCGGGAGCCTTTGGGAAACTTACTGAATTTGAATCTGAGATCACTGATGATATTGAGGGTGCCAAAACGATTGAAAAAACTTTGACACCGATGATGTTAAGAAGAAAGGTCAAGGACGTTGGGAATGATCTTCCGGATAGGGTTGATATAGATCTTCCTGTCACTATGGATAACGATGAGGCCGGCCTATATGAACAGATACGGCAGGATACCATAAATGAATATGGCGGGAAAGCGGCACCGCTCGTGGCCTTACAAAAACTGCGTATGTATTGTACACATCCGAGTCTTCTGGGCTATGGCAATAAAGAGAGCAGTAAATTTGCAATGGTCTCAAATTTGATCAACGAGATTGCCTCATATGAGGAAAAAATGTTGCTGTTTACATCTTATAACGGGATGTTTCCCATTTTTGAACAACTGGGAGCCGGGCAAAACATACCGACATTTTTAATTAATGGTTCGACCCCTGTGGAAGACCGACAAAGAATAATAGACAGATTTTCAGATGTTTCCGGAGCCGCATTAATGGTTTTGAATCCGCGGGCTGCCGGAGTTGGGCTGAATATTACTGCAGCAAACAGAGTTATTCATTACAACCCTGAATGGAATCCGGCATTAGAAGATCAGGCTTCCGCAAGATCATACAGAAGAGGCCAGGAGCGAAATGTTTTTATTTATCACGTATTCTATGCGAATACAGTTGAAGAAGTCATTAATGATCGTGTAGAACATAAACGGAATATGTTTAGTACGGCGATTGTCGGAGTGGATGGCAAGTCTGAAAGTGAAGACATTACCAGAGCGTTGTTGATGAGTCCTGGATGGGAGAGTCAATCATGAATGGAAGGCCAAAACAGATAAGAAGAGTACTCACTCCAAATGATACGGGAGAAACAGGTGGCCATCAGGCGGGTATTTTGGTTCCTAAGGCAGGAGATGTTCTGAAATTTTTCCCTGATCTGGGAAATGCTACCAAAAATCCGCGTACCCAGCTGATATTTGAAGATGAAGATGGAACAGAGTGGGAATGGACGTTTATCTACTATAACAACAAATTCTTTGATGAGCATGGGACGAGAAACGAATACCGCCTGACAGGAATGACAAAATATATTCGCAGCCATGCGTTGAAGTCCGGGGACACCATTATTCTTACCCATGAAAAGCCCGGGCTGGACACAGTGAAG
>CACXEU010000042.1 GCA_902766735.1 uncultured Lachnospiraceae bacterium | reverse complement strand
TGTGAATGACTCACAGCATTTCCAAAATGAGCACCCTTACCGCAAACACTACATTTAGCCATAATAGCACCTCCTTTTATAAATTCGGTCTAACTTCATCTCAGACCTGACACAAAGGACATTCTAACAGAATGCCAGATAAATTGCAAGCACTTTTTTCGAAAACAGTTCAGCCATTCCCGAAAAAAATACAAATCTGCTGCTTGCAGCAAGATTTGCACTTTTTTAAGGGAAAATGCGCGAAGCGCCAACGAATGAGTAAAATGTCATTTGCGAAGCAAATGCAATGACTTTGTCATTGTATTTTACGAATTCGTTGTTGGCTGAACTGTACGTTGCGGGCAATGACAAAGTCATTGTATTTTACGAATTCGTTGTTGGCTGAACTGTCCCTCCTGTTGCCACTTAACTATGTTTCTTCTTACTTGATTATCCTTTTTTCTTAGTTTTTTCTTTTATTTCTCCCAAATTCACCTACAGTAACTAACCTCTCATGTCTCCTATATTTTTAATTTATCATTACCAAAGTTTATGAATAACCGCACTTTTGTCACAGACTAAATCTTCAAATTTGTTGGATAAGTAAATTTCTACATTTGGATTATCCTCACACTCTAAACACTCAACTTTTTTACTGCCTGATAAATCAATTACTTTCAACTTGTTATTCGAGCATAATAGCATTTCCAAATTCTTATGGTTTTTAGCAACTATTTCCGCCAAGTTGTTATTATAACAACTAACTCTTTTCAAAGACTCTGCCGGAGAGAAGTCAATGGTTCCACTATACCCATTATATGAAATATCTAATCTTACCAATTTTTTTAATTTTGAAAAATCCATTGCTTTTATTCTATTGTTCGGTAAATATAGTCGTTCAACATTATTATTTTGAGCTACTGACAAACTATTTAATCCCCCATCACTCCAATTAATCTTTTTAACAGATTCTAATCCTTCCAGCGACAATTCTTTCACATTGATATTCTTCCATCCAACCAAAACTTCAAGCTTCGGAAGATTGTTAAGGTTCAAATCTACCATTTTTTTACATTCTTCTATATCTAAACATTTCAATTCCTTATAATCCGTAAAACTTAATTCTTCAAATTTACATTTTCTTAAATCAATTAATTTCAGTTTACTTTTATTTTTGATTTCAAGATTATTTGCACCACTTACATATATTTCGGTCAAAGAATCAGTATTATCAATTATAACATTCTTTGTTCTAACTTTATAAAAAAACGCCTTTCTGATTTTCCGTGTTTTAACAACACTATTATCCAACCCTGTAAGTTTCAATTCTTTAAGTTTTTTACATTGCCTTGCACTTTTCCAAACATTCTTTTTTATACTTAGATTCAAATATTTTATTTTATTCCTTTTGTAAAAACGAACTCCTTTTGCTTTGGGCATTGATATCGTTACAGAATTTAATTTTTTATTTTTTCTTAAGTCTATCGATTTGTTTTTCTTCGAGACAATTTCTATTTTTTTTAAATTTTTTAAGTTTCTGATTTCATCCAAATTTTTTATAGCTTTTGCCTCTACCTTTAATGAAGTTAAATATTTCATTTTTTTAATATTTTTTAGATTAATAGTCTTATTTGAATTGATTTCAAGCGTCTTAATTCTTTTTATTTCTTTTGTAGAAAGATAACCATCACAATTTCTATCGTATTTTCCAACGCTTTTTAAAAGCGATTTGTCATATTTCATCCCAACGGAAGTCCTACTTTCTGCATCAACCTTTATTGTCGAAATAAACATACTTAAAACAATTAGTGAAACAATGCATTTTTTAAAATATTTTTTCATTTTTTCTTTCCTTTCGTTTTCTTTGAACTGTTCTTTTCTTTAGTTTTTACCTTTTTCTTATTTTTTGTCATCAGTTTTTTATCAATCATATACTTATATTTTTTTACCTTGTTGCCATAGTATAAATTCATCTTTTATATCTTTATATACAAGCTAATATTTCAGCACCATTCTACATAATTAATGTGAATATTTCTCATAAAAAACAAAGGATTCAAATTTGAATAATTTCAATGAATCCCTTGTTTTATACTGCTGATATTATAAATATTATCCCAGCACTTTCTTTGCAATGTCCGCACTCATTTTCGCATCCTTTGCATAGTAGTCCGCACCAATTTTAATTGCATAATCCGGAGTCAATACAGCTCCGCCCACCATAATCTTACAATCCACCTGATGTTCTCTCAAAAGACGAATAGTATCTTCCATAGAACCAAGAGTTGTAGTCATCAAAGCGGAAAGTCCCACTAATTTCACATTTTGTTCCTTGGCTGTATCCACTACCAGCATCGGATCCACGTCACGTCCCAAATCAATGACATCATATCCGTAGTTTTCTAAAATAACTTTCACAATATTTTTTCCAATGTCATGAATATCACCTTTTACAGTAGCAACAATAATCTTTCCCTTGGATTCGGATTCTGTGCCGTTGTTTGCCAGATATGCCTTAATCACTTCAAAGCATTCCTTCGCCACATCAGCCGCAAGAATCAGCTGAGGCAGGAAAATGGTTCCTTTTTCAAACTGGTCTCCCACGATATCTAAAGCCGGGATCAAAATCCCATTAATGATTTCCATGGCTTCCTTACTTTCCAAAAGTTGTTCTGTCAGTTTTCTACCATCGGTTTTCATTCCGGTTTCCATGGCTTTTAGTACAGCATCCGCTTCCGGGCTTCCCAAAGATACTTTTCCCTGGGGAGCAGCCTTCACTTCCACCTTCTTTGCTGTGGAAACCTCAATTGGGTTATTATTACAATATTCAATAAAGTCCATGGCATTCTCATCATTGGCTGCCAGAACGTTATATGCTTTTACTGCCCAGACCATGGCGGGAACGTTTGGATTAATAATCGGAAGATCTAATCCCTGATTCAATGCCATTGTCAGGAATGTCTTGTTAATCATTTCCCTGTTTGGCAGCCCAAAGGAAATATTGGATACCCCAAGAACCGTTCGAAGTCCCAATTCATTTTTCACGATATGAAGTGCCTTCAGAGTTTCTGCCGCAGCTTTCTGTTCTGCGGAAACCGTAAGAACAAGACAGTCGATGATAATATTTTCCTTCTTAATTCCATAAGCCATGGCACGATTCATAATTTTCTTTGCAATGGCAACACGACCTTCCGCCGTATCCGGAATTCCGTTTTCGTCCAGTGCCAATCCAATAACTGCCGCGCCATACTTCGCCACAACCGGAAGAATCCGGTCCAAGACCTCATCTTCACCATTGACGGAGTTTACGATTGGCTTTCCGTTGTAAACACGCAATGCTGCCTCGAGCACCTCAGGTTTTGTGGAATCAATCTGCAAAGGCACATCCACGATGGACTGCAATGCCTTTACCGTTTTAATCATCATTTCCTTTTCATCGATTTCCGGAAGTCCTACATTAACGTCCAGAATATCTGCCCCACCATCGACCTGTTCAATGGCCTGGGAAAGGATATAATCCATATCATTCTCAATCAGTGCCTGCTTAAAGCGCTTCTTTCCTGTAGGATTAATACGTTCTCCAATGATTCTCGGCTGGTCCACCACAACGGTTTTCAACGGAGAACAGATTGCGAGAGTCTTTTCCCGTTCCACCTCTGCTCTTTTTCGAAGAGATAACTGTTTCTTTAATTCTCTGATGTAATCCGGTGTGGTACCACAACAACCACCTAACACGCAGGCTCCCATTTCTACCATTTCCATACAGTCTTCTGCGAAATCTTCCGGTTCTACATCATAGAGATTCGTAACCGGATCCGGTAACCCTGCATTCGGTTTTACGACAATTGGAATGCTTGTCCACTTTGCAATTTCCTTTACAATCGGAATTAATTCGTTAGGTCCCAAGGAACAGTTCACGCCTACTGCATCAATTCCCATTCCTTCCAGTGTCAAACACATTGCCCCAACGGAACATCCAGTAAAGGTTCTTCTGTTTTCCTCGAAAGTCATGGTACAGATAACCGGCAGGTCTGTATTTTCTTTTGCTGCCAATACCGCAGCCTTCGTTTCCATCAAATCCGTCATGGTTTCCACCACAATTAAATCCGCACCTTCTGCTGCTTTAATTTCTTCCAAAAAGATATCATAAGCTTCTTCAAAAGTAAGACTTCCTGTCGGCTCCAGCAATTGTCCGATTGGTCCCAAATCCAAAGCCACCCGGCAATCCGTTCCTTCTGCCGCCTTCTTTGCATTGGCAATGGCAGCACCGATTAATTCCTGTACAGAATATCCCGACTTTTCCATTTTATAACGATTGGCACCAAAAGTATTGGCGTAAACCACTTGAGCACCTGCTTCAATATAGCTTCTATGAATATCCACAATCCACTCCGGTTTTTCAATATTTAACGTTTCCGGAATGGTTCCTAATTCCATTCCTTTCTTTTGGAGCATGGTTCCCATGGCTCCGTCTAAAATCAAAAAGTCTCCCTGAAATAATTTATTCTCCACAGTTTTTTCCTTCCTTTCGAAACTGACATCGTTCTTTCATATTACAAAAATCACAATTACGTACATTTTCCGTTTTCAGATTGCGACCGATTCCCATAACACAAGTAACAGACTTTACCGGCGTTAGCATAGACGAGCTGTTGACACAAACGCCAATCCTCTTTGGTGCATCAATCAACTCCAGGAAATCTTTTTGTTCTGACAATGGGAAGTCACCATACCCCAATCCAAACCTCCAGGTATGCTGATATTCTGGAAAATTTTTCATAATGATTTTTTCGGCCTGCTCGCAGACCTGTTCCACGGCTACAGAAGCAAGACTGTCTGTAATCATTGCCTCCGCCATTCCAATGATTTGTTTCTTTCGAATCAATGCATCCACTCCGGCAGAAACCGTGGCACACATCAGGACCACCTTTTCACATCCTTCCAGATGCTTCTGAATGGCATCCCCTTTTAAGATGAACGCACAGTTCGGAATCTGCCCATCCACCAGATCAAATACCTTATAGATAAATTTTCCGTCAATGACACGACGAAGTTCTTTTTCACATGCGAAAAGAAGCTCCTTTGTGGTGTCGTCAGGTTCCTTGTCCCGGAACCCCAGATACCTGAGAGCCTCTTGATAATTAATCTGTTCAATTGTTACACTTTGAACATTATCCATTTCCTTATCCTTTATGCTTTCACAATACTCTTTACGCCTTCTGTAATTTTCCGTGCAACATACGGGTCATTCATGGTGTAAATATGTACGCCTTCTATTCCATTAGCAACCAATTCAATAATCTGGTCAATTGCGTAAGAGATTCCGGCGTCTCTCATTGCTTCCGGATGATCTCCAAATCGCTGAAGCACCTTCGACAATTTTGCAGGAATACTGGCTCCACACATGGATACCATTCGCTCAATCTGTTTTTTATTAGTTACCGGCATAATTCCCGCTTCTACAGGTACATTGATTCCGGCAATTCGAACCTTCTCAATAAAATCAAAGAATGCATGATTATCAAAAAACAACTGGGAAATCAGATGTTCTGCTCCCGCATCAATTTTCTTTTTCAAATTCATGATATCCGCTCTCATACTGTCTGCTTCCTGATGTACCTCCGGATAGCAGGCTCCGGATACATGAAATCCCATGTCCTTGGAACAAATATATTCCGTCAGTTCCGATGCATAGTGAAAATCATTCTTCACTTCAAAATTCGGGTTCACATCTCCTCGCAATGCAAGAATGTTGTTTACCCCCTGACTTTTTAATTCTCCCATGATTTGATCAACACTTTCTCTCGTGTTATATAAGCAGGTCAGGTGGGCAATAGTTTCCACCCCTAACTGATTTTTGATATGAGAACATAAATCTGTGGTTGTCGCATTAGCCACTCCACTTCCACCGGCTCCATAGGTTACACTAATAAAATCCGGCTGTAAATCTGTAAGTTGTCCTAATGTTTCATAAACAGTCTCAATTCCACTTTCCTTCTTCGGTGGAAACACCTCAAAAGAAAAGACTGTTTTGTCTTGTTTAAATAAGTCTGAAATATTCATGTTATCTTCCTAACTTTCCGCAGCAAAAAAGATTGAATCCGAGAATCATGCACATGATAATCATAAAAACGGTCATGATTGTGCTGTCGATAAATAACGACAGAATCATTCCCACTGCAATCCAAAACAATGCAAATCCTATGATTTTTCGCATTTCCATTCCTCTTTTTTCTTTAGTATATGCTACCTGTTCTTTTTATTTGTCACTCAATTCTTCATCTACGTCAAAATCATCGTCTTTTTTACTTGTGAATTTATCCACAACATCCGGAACAAGATCCATGATTTTTGAGAAACCATCCTGCTCCTTAATGCTGATGATTTTTGATGTTCCGTTCTTCATGACTAAAACCGCAGTCGGTGTGATTTTTCCACCCACACCACCGGTTCCGTTGTCGCCTTTTGAGAATGTACCAATTCCCATTCCAAAGGAAACATCTGCCATTGGAAGAAGAATGGTATCATCAATGGTAATCGGTTCGCCTACAACGGATTTTGTTGTGATGAACTTTTCCATTGCCTTTAATAATTCCTCTGTTGTTCTATTATTTTCTGCCATATCAACAGCCTCCTAAAAATTATTTTCTAATCTTTTTACTTTTTTCCAGTACCCACTTCACATCTCTATTAAAATATACTTTTAACAGAGATACAAGTACAAATCCCAAAAGGAACTTTCCTTTGATGGAAATATAGCCATCCAGCACTTTCTTTTCAAAGTCCGGAGTAATATTCATTTTCGTCAGCGGAATTCGAAACATCGCCGAAGCCATGGTCACATATCCTAAAATCTGTCCGGTTTGATCCGGTTGTTCCATTCCGAAAAGCAATTCTCCTTCCACTTTCCTTGGGCGAAGATGCTTCAATAGTTTTATTACCATTTCCTTCACATATATGTAGGCCTGCTTGGTTCTTGGATGTTTCAACAATCTCCTGGTATAATCCAGTTTTTTCTTTGCTTCTGACGCTTTTTCCTTATTGATACTATAGGAATCTTTCACGGTCCGGAACAATTCCCGGATTTTTTCAAAAAGTTCCTTGATTTTCCCCGGAATTTTCTTTACCTGTTCAAAAAAAGAAGTCTTTTCTTCCTCGCCGGAAAAATCTGCTTCAGAAGGTTTCTGAGTCGTTTCCTCCATAGTTTTTTCCTGAGAATCCTTGGTTGTTTCTTTCGAAACTTCTTCCGCAGTTTCAGTTTTTTCCGTTTCCTGTTCTTCAGAAACTTCCTCCTCGGGTTCCTCATCTTCTTGAAAATCCTTTTGATAAACCGGGATTCCAAAAACTCTTACCTTCGCCAGACCCTCTGCATTCACACCATACACTGTGATATGAATGATGTGAAACAGCCACCAAGACTTACAGTGATATGTAGCAGTCTGATCTTTTACATCAGCATTTCCTACATATTTTATAGGATAAAACAGTAAAAGTAAAGCAAGACATAAAACAACCAATAATATTATTCCGATTATTTTTAGAATGAGCAGTAATATCTGTAATATCATAGGCTTTTTTCCTTGCTTCCTTTTTTTATTTCATATTCTCTCTGATATATGCCTTGACATCCAACCCGCCGGTATCTTCCATACAATCCTGTAACACCAGCTGCATCATGTCCAATGCTTCTTCTTTTCCGTAAGCAATTCCCACGACAACCAGATCAGAATCCTTATAATACTTTTGCGTCAATACGTTCGATGGATAGATTTCCAACAGATCATGTTCATTGCGCGAAAGGGTAATGACAAACACATTAAACTGCTGCTTTCCCCACTTCATTTTACGAATCACTTCTCGTTTTCGTTCCAGAAGATTATATCCAACATATAAATCTTTATACCAAATCATAAACAAACTCCATCTTAAGCTTCCATGATTCCATTCAAAATCTCAATACATGCTAGTTTTTCCGCTTTGTCAGTACAAATTGATAAATTATTATAAATGTAATCCTGTAATTCACTGATATTGTTGAAAAATACCGGAAGCTCCGACAAGGCCATAGACATTACCGCACGGTTAATCATCTTTTCATTGTTCCGGAACAATTCACCATAAGCCTGAATCAATGCTTCCTGCTGCTCCATCACATAGCTTTCACTGACGATTTCCGTATCATCCTCTGCATCCAGTTCAATAAACATACTGTCTGAATTTAACTTCGGCAGTTTATATACCTGTTCGTATACTTCACCAAGCCCTAATTCCGCAATCTTTTCCTGGTAACTTTTCTGAATTTCATCCGTAATGTCATAGGAAGTCAATTTCGGATACAACTCTTCCTGACAGCCTTCCAGCTGCACAAATAAATCCATAATTTCCTCAGCACTCTTTTCCGGGAATTTCTGTAAGAACAAAAGATTCGTATTTCGAATAATTTCCTCACAAACTGCCGTGGTGACATTTTCTTCCTCGGAATCCTTCGTGTATAACACCAACAATAAATCATTAATGATTTCCTGTAACATTAAATATCCGTTCATAGTGTCTTCAATATACTCTGAAGACTTTTCTATATTATAACGCATATCTTCATATTGTTCACTAGAAATTGTTTTAAATTCCACCTTTTTAAATGTATCAAAAACCTCTTCCAAATGCGGATAATTTTCCTGCATGGAATCTGTTTTTTCTAACATGCTAGTAGTCTTAATCATATAGAGGAAATCATCCAAACTCTTTTTTGTTCCCTCTTTATAAATTGACATTCCCTGCGCAAGCATTTCGTAAAACTTGTTCTTTGTAAGACGCAAAGGGAGCTGTCCGATGACCTGACTGATTTTCTGATTCACAGCCATACGGTCTTCATCCGCTAAAATAAACTGCATCAGTTTCTTTGTCAGGGCTTCATCGGTATAGTCCGCAGGAATTTCCTCCTCTTTAAAACGATATTCCACACGGTTCAGTGCATGTTCATAAACATTGAACATATCAACATAACAGGTTAAATCCTGCACATTGTTAATGACATTCTTTCGAATGTCTTCCACCTTGGAAATATCTTCCCCGGATACTTCCTCATTTTTTCCAAATATTTTTTCAATCACCTGATGGAGGGTGGAAAGTTCCTTGTGATAATCTATCACAAGCCCATTGTCTTCTTCCACCATGGTGTAGTATGTATAGTAATTCATTGCAAGACGAATCATTGCATACTCACAATTCAATTTTTTAAAGTTCTTCGGATATTCCTTAAGACCTTCTTCTACATTTCTGTTTTTTAATAAATCACTGACGATTTTCTTCATTTCCATCTCCATCAAACGTGTTGTTTTATTTCATAATATCGCTAAAGTCAAAAGTTGCAAAATAATCCTTCGGTGTTTCCGCACGACGAATCATTTCCACACTTCCATCTTCCTTTAACAATAACTCTGCCGACTTCAGCCGTCCATTGTAATTATATCCCATAGCATAACCGTGTGCTCCGGTATCATGAATCACAAGGAAATCGCCCAAATCAATTTTCGGAAGTTTTCTGTCTACAGCAAACTTATCATTGTTTTCACATAAGGAACCAACCACATCATAAACGTGATCACATGGTTCATTCTCTTTTCCCATAACAGTGATATGGTGGTATGAGCCATACATTGCCGGACGCATCAGGTTTACTGCACAGGCATCCACACCGATGTATTCCTTGTAAATATGTTTCTCATGAACAGCCTTTGTTACCAGGGCACCATATGGTCCCATCATGAAACGTCCCATTTCCGTATAAATTGCCACATCATCCATTCCTTCCGGAACAAGGATTTCATCATATACTTTATGAACCCCTTCACCAATTGCAAAAATATCGTTTGGTTCCTGATCCGGTTTATAAGGAATTCCAACACCACCTGAAAGATTTACGAATGCAATGTGAACATCTAATTCTTTTTTTAAACTAACTGCCAATTCAAAAATATCCTTAGCAAGCATTGGATAATATTCATTTGTTACGGTATTGCTGGCAAGAAATGCGTGAATTCCAAAGTGCTTTACGCCCTTTTCCTTCAAAATACGGAACGCTTCACGAATCTGCTCCAGTGTCATACCATATTTTGCATCTCCCGGATTATCCATGATTCCGTTGCAAACCTCATAAATTCCGCCCGGATTATAACGACAGGATATAGTTTCCGGAATGCCGCATTCTGCTTCCATGAACTCAATCATAGTAATATCATCTAAGTTAATGATTCCACCTAAAGAGTTACAGTACTTAAACTCTCCCTCCGGTGTTTCATTGGATGAAAACATAATTTCTTCATTTCTGAAACCAAGTTTATCAGCAATCATTAATTCTGTATAGGAAGAACAGTCTACACCGATTCCTTCTTCTTTCAGTCTCTTAATGATGAATGGGTTTGGAGTCGCCTTTACTGCGAAGTATTCACGGAATCCCTTGTTCCATGAAAATGCCTTATTCACGTTTCTCGCATTTTCCACGAATCCTTTTTCATCATAAATATGAAATGGTGTCGGATATGTCTTTTCAATCTCCTTTAACTGTTCTAATGTTACAAATGGTTTCTTTTCCATTGTTTCAGTCCTCCTTTGTTTTCAATCATTTATTTTAGTGTAGTACCTTTACTATCTACCATAAATATCGCATAAATATCTTAATCGCTCTACATCCTTCTGGTCAACCTGTTCTTTCAACATTCTCCATCTCCAGTTAGTTCCCATGGATGATGGAATGTTCATTCGGCCCAGGCTTCCTACTTTCAGTACATCCTGCATCTGGAAGATGACGATATTTGCCACGCTGGCGTAGGCATCCCTGAAAATACTATCCACCAGTTTTTCAATGGATGCATGCTGATCCCCCATATATTCACGAATATATCCCAGTTCCCACCACTGTAGTCCGGTAAAATATCCTACCAGGGTATCATTGTCATGAGTTCCCCCATAAGCCACAATATTGGCATCCCAGTTATATGGGAGGTGTTCATTCTTTCGGTTTCCGTCAAAAGCAAATTCCAGAACCTTCATTCCCGGGTAGCCACTTTCGCTAAGCACTGCTTCCACTTCCGGAATCTTCACCCCTAAATCCTCAGCAATAATTCTTTTCTCTCCCACGGATTCATTGATGGCATGAATCAGTTTCATTCCCGGTCCATCCACCCACGTTCCATTAACTGCATCTTCTTCCTCTGCCGGAATGGCATAATACTTTGTCATTCCGATGAAGTGATCAATTCGAATCACATCATATAATTTTGCAGAATGTTCCATTCGCTTTCTCCACCAGGAGAAATCTTCCTTTTCGAGACGTTTCCAATCATACAATGGATTTCCCCATCGTTGTCCGGTCTCAGAAAAAGCATCCGGTGGAACACCGGCAACCTTTGTCGGATTCAAGTTTTTGTCCAATTGGAAAATATGAGGATTCTGCCATACATCTGCGGAATCCTCCGCCATGTAAATCGGAATATCTCCAATAATTTCAATTCCTTTTTCATTAGCATAATCCTTTAATTGATTCCACTGTTCATAGAACTTAAACTGTACAAACATCTGGAATTCAATATCTTCTTTTAAGCGTTCTCCATAGGTGCGAAGTGCCGCGTCCTTTCGGAACTTAATCTCATCATCCCATTCCTGCCATGCCATATCCTCAAAATATTTCTTGCAGGAAATATACATACAGTAATCCTTTAACCAGAATTCATTTTCTTTTACAAAATCAAGGTATTCTTCCGTATCCTTATGGACACTGTTCTCATAAGCTGTTCTTAACACCTTGCTTCTGGATTGATGAAGCAGTCCGTAATCCACAAACTGTTCTTCCATGTTCCATCGGAATCCTTCCACATATTCCTTTGTCAGCAGTCCTTCCTCAATCAAGGTATCTAAATCCACAAAATACGGATTTCCTGCAAACGCAGAAAAAGATGCATATGGACTGTCTCCAAATCCTGTAGGACCTAATGGCAATACCTGCCAGTATTTCTGGCGTGCTTCCACAAGTCTGTCCACAAAGTCATATGCTTCTTTTCCAAAGGTTCCGATTCCATATGGAGAAGGTAAACTACTTACAGGCATCAGGATGCCTGCGCTTCTGTCAAACTCTTTTTGTTTCATTTGCGTTCTCCCATCTATTTTGATTGATGTTCTTTCAATTTTTATTTGTGCTCATGAGTAAATAAATGATCCTGACAATATTCCTTACTACCGGAACACTTAGAACAATAACGGAAGGTCAGATCCGGATACTCGACATCGGTTCTTCCGCAGATATAACATTTATGTTTCGTTCCATCTTCATGAACACGCTGTTTGTTTCCTGTCTTTACAGACTTTTTATACTCATAACTCCTTTTTACATGACTGGCTCCACGTTTCCAGTCCATCATCCAGTAAATCAAGAAGTTCAGCAACGATGTAATTACAATCACACCATGAATGATTGCCAGATATACCGCATCAGAATAGGTTCGGAATGTGGAAATAATATCATAAGCGATAAACACTCCATATAAATATCCAAACCATTTAATCTTCACCGGAATGACAAAATATAGCAACAACTGGACATTCGGGTAGGTTACCGCAAAAGCCAGGAAAATTGACATATTAATATAAAAGGTACTTACCATCAGAGAAACATAGTTTCCGAAAATCAATGCGATTCCATCCGAGTACATTACGCCTGCCGTGGAATTGGAATAATAAACCACCATAAAGATGTAAACAATGATTGCCCCCAGAATGGTAAACAGAAATCCTGAAAGCAAAAACATATTATAACGGAAAACTCCCCATGTATGTTCCAGAGATGTTCCCAGGGAATAATATAAAAACAACATGACAATAGTAAAGATTCCCAAGGACTCCGGTGCGGTGAATAACCATGTAAATATTCTCCAAACCTGACCGTGTAAAATCTTATACGGATCAAACAAAAGAAGGCTATACATATCACTATTCACCAAATCAATCACATATCCAATTACATATCCAATCACTAAATAAAGGGTGAGATTCGGTATGGCATATTTTCCATATTTTCTTTCCCATTTTGACAGCATGTATTTCCCTCCTTTTTTGCTCAAAATAAACCTCTATACAGTATAATTTCTGCCCATCCTTTTGTCAAACGACTTCCTTCCTTTTTTCACTGGTTTTTGACGGGATTTTGATGTTTTTTGTAACTTTTTTCCGCTTTCTTTCTTCCTATGATTAACATTGCTTTTTTCGACAATCTGTAATATAATATGATAGTTTTAGTCTAAAGATAATACTTTTATACATAGGAAGATACTACATTCCGTAGGAGGATGAAATGAATACAGTAAATTCAAATTACAGATTAGGAATTGATATTGGTTCCACCACTGTCAAAATTGCCATCATTGATCAGGAGAATCAAATTCTGTTTTCTGACTATGAACGTCATTACGCAAATATTCAGGAGACCCTTGCACTTCTGTTAAAAGAGGCTATGGAACAATTAGGAGAAGTGACTCTTTCTCCAATGATTACAGGTTCTGGGGGACTTGCCTTGGCAAATCATCTGAATGTACCTTTTGTACAGGAGGTTGTAGCCGTATCAACTGCTTTGGAAGATTTTGCGCCACAAACTGATGTTGCCATTGAATTAGGTGGAGAAGATGCAAAAATTATTTATTTTTCTAACGGAATTGAACAACGAATGAACGGTATTTGTGCCGGTGGTACCGGTTCTTTCATTGACCAGATGGCGTCTCTGTTACAGACTGATGCTTCCGGTTTAAATGAATATGCAAAGAATTATCAGGCAATTTATCCGATTGCTGCCCGTTGTGGTGTTTTCGCTAAAACGGATATTCAGCCATTGATTAACGAAGGGGCTACCAAGGAAGACTTGGCCGCTTCCATTTTCCAGGCGGTTGTAAACCAAACCATTTCCGGTCTTGCCTGCGGTAAGCCAATCCGTGGTACTGTGGCATTTTTAGGTGGACCACTCCACTTCTTACCAGAATTAAAAAATGCATTTATTCGCACCTTGAAGTTAGACGACGAACACATTGTAGCTCCGGAGCACTCTCATTTGTTTGCTGCCAGCGGTTCAGCAATGAACTCCGATGAGTCCATTCAGATTAACATCAAGGATTTATATACCCGCTTATCCGAAGGAATTCAGATGTCCATGGAAATCAAGCGTTTAGATCCGCTATTTGAAAACGAGCAGGATTACGCTGATTTTATGAAGCGTCATGCACAGAACTGCGTCAAAAAAGGGGAACTGTCTGATTATCACGGAAATTGTTTCCTTGGAATTGACTCCGGCTCCACTACTACCAAGGCTGCTGTTGTAGCTGAGGACGGAACCTTGCTTTATTCCTTCTACAGTGGAAATAATGGAAATCCGCTTCAGACAATCATTGATGCCATCAAAGATATTTATAAACAGTTACCGGAAGATGCTCGCATTGTACGTTCCTGCTCCACAGGATACGGCGAGGCATTGATTAAAGCTGCCCTTCTTTTAGACGAAGGGGAAGTAGAAACTGTTGCGCATTATTATGCCGCAGCATTCTTCGAGCCGGAAGTTGACTGTATTCTTGACATTGGTGGTCAGGATATGAAGTGTATCAAGATTAAGGACGACACCATTGATAGCGTTCAGTTAAACGAAGCTTGTTCTTCCGGATGTGGTTCCTTTATTGAAACCTTTGCGAAATCTCTGGGTTATTCTGTTCAGGATTTTGCCAAGGAAGCATTATTTGCAAAGAACCCGACAGATCTTGGAACCCGTTGTACCGTATTCATGAATTCTAACGTGAAGCAGGCACAGAAAGAAGGGGCTACCGTAGCCGATATTTCTTCCGGTCTTGCTTACTCCGTTATCAAGAACGCTTTGTATAAAGTAATTAAGATTACTGACGCTTCTGATTTAGGTAAGAAGATTGTGGTTCAGGGTGGAACATTCTATAATAATGCAGTGCTTAGAAGTTTCGAAAAAATTGCCGGAGCCGAGGCAATTCGTCCAGACATTGCCGGCATTATGGGAGCCTTTGGTGCTGCTTTAATTGCCAGAGAACGATATCACGGAGAAGCTACTACCATGCTTTCCATTGATGATATTAACAAATTCACATACACCACCAACATGACTCGTTGTAAGGGTTGTACCAATGCATGTATGTTAACCATCAACTTGTTCTCTGATGGACGTCGCTTTATCAGCGGAAACCGTTGTGAAAAGGGAATTGGTGGCATAAAGAATCAGGAGAATTTACCAAACCTTTATGAATATAAATACGAAAGAATTTTCGGATATGAGCCTTTGGATGCTGCAACTGCCCCTCGTGGTATCGTAGGAATTCCAAGAGTCTTAAATATGTACGAGAACTTCCCTCTTTGGGCAACGTTCTTTAAAGAATTAGGTTTCAGCGTGATGCTTTCTCCGAAATCTTCTCACAAGATTTACGAATTGGGAATCGAATCCATTCCAAGCGAATCCGAATGTTACCCTGCCAAAATTTCTCACGGTCATGTTACCTGGTTATTAAAGCACGGTGCAAAATTCATCTGGTACCCTTGCATTCCTTATGAGCGAAACGAGACACCGGATGCCAACAACCATTACAATTGTCCAATGGTTACATCCTATGCGGAAAATATTAAGAACAATGTGGAGGAACTGGAAGATGATTCTGTGAAATTTCTGAATCCATTCCTGGCATTGACTTCCGAAGAAATCTTAACGAAGCGTCTCGTCGAGATTTTCGGACAAAACTTTGGTATTTCCGTTACGGAGATTACAGATGCTGCCCATGCCGCCTGGAACGAATTATTACAGTCCCGTGAAGATATTAAACGCAAGGGTGAAGAAACCTTAAAATATTTGAAAGAAACCGGAACTCGAGGCATTGTCCTTGCCGGTCGTCCATATCATATTGATCCGGAAATCAATCACGGCATTCCGGAAATGATTAATTCCTATGGTCTTGCAGTATTGACTGAAGATTCCATTTCCCATTTAGGTCAAATTGAACGTCCGTTAATTGTTTCTGACCAGTGGATGTACCATTCCAGACTTTACAAAGCTGCTCAGTATGTGAAACAGCGTGATGACCTGGATATGATTCAGCTCTTCTCTTTTGGCTGTGGATTAGATGCTGTTACAACAGATGCAGTCAGTGACATTCTCACAAAGTCCGGAAAGATTTACACAGTTCTTAAGATTGACGAAGTAAACAACTTAGGTGCTGCAAGAATCCGTGTACGTTCACTACTTGCAGCAATCCGTGTTCGTGCGGAAAGACAGTTCCAGCGTGACATTCAGTCTTCTGCTTACGAGAAAAAAGAATTTACAAAGGAAATGCGTGATGAACGTTATACGATTCTGACGCCTCAGATGAGTCCGATTCATTTCACCATGCTTCAGCATGCAATGAATTCCTGTGGATATAATTTCCAGATTATGGAAAGTAATAAATCCTGCATTGATTACGGTCTGAAATATGTTAACAATGATGCCTGCTATCCTTCTCTGATTGTTGTAGGTCAGATGATGGAAACTCTTCAGTCAGGGAAATATGACCTGAATAAGACCGCAGTAATCATCTCCCAGACCGGTGGTGGATGTCGTGCCACAAACTACATTGGTTTCATGAGACGTGCCTTGGAAAAAGCCGGTATGGCTCAGATTCCGGTACTATCCTTAAGTATTCAAGGGTTGGAAAAACACAGTGGCTTCAAAATCACACCAAAGCTTGGTGCCAAGATGATTCAGGCTGCACTTTACGGTGATTTGTTCATGCGTGTTGTTTACCGCACACGTCCTTACGAATTAAACCCTGGAGAAACCGACAGACTTCACAAAAAATGGGAAGAAAAGCTTTGTAAGGAATTAGATGATAATAAAATTGGTATCAGACGTTTTAAGAAGAATCTGGTTCAGATTGTCAAAGAGTTTGATGCCATTCCAAGAAAAGATATTAAGAAGCCACGTGTTGGTATTGTTGGAGAAATCCTTGTGAAATTCTCTCCTACCGCCAACAATGATTTGGTGAAACTTTTAGAAGCAGAAGGTGCCGAAGCTGTCATGCCGGATTTAATTGACTTCTTCCTTTACGGATTCAGAAATGCTTCCTTCAAGCATGAGAATCTCGGATTTAGTAAGAAAGAAGCAGTCTATAATAACTTTGGCATTAAGTTAGTAGAATGGTTTAGAAAACCTGCTAAGAAGGCGTTAGCAAAAAGTAAATACTTTACTCCTACTTCCGACATTTGGGAAATGAGTAAAATGGCAGAAGACATTGTTTCCATCGGAAACCAGACCGGAGAAGGTTGGTTCCTAACCGGAGAAATGCTTCACTTAATTCATGATGGCGTTCCAAACATTGTTTGTACCCAGCCATTTGCCTGCCTTCCAAATCACGTTGTTGGTAAAGGAGTTATTAAAAAGATTCGTGCAATGCATCCGGAAGCAAACATTGTCGCTGTGGATTACGATCCAGGCGCCAGCGAAGTAAATCAGCTGAACCGAATCAAGCTGATGCTTGCTACCGCAAACAAACGATTGAAATAAACGAAAAAGGGGCTGTAAAAAAAGTCCCCTGACAGAAAAACGGCTATGAGCTCGCGCTCATAGCCGTTTTTTGATATAATTAATTATGCT
>CACXEU010000041.1 GCA_902766735.1 uncultured Lachnospiraceae bacterium | reverse complement strand
TATAAGAAGCCTTTTCACCTAATTTCTTATTTACCTTTTTAACAATCGGCTTCGCATCATCATTGCCTGCCTTAACCTTTTCTACATATCCATCCTTTCCCACTCGAATCTCAATACTTGGATTCACATCAATTAAGATAGAATATGCCATCTGCTTTTGTGCAGGATGGGAAGGATTCTGTACCTGTTGATTGTTTAGATTAAAGAATGATGTAATCACAAAAATTAATGCAACTGCCGCTGCCACGGCACCGGCCCATGCCCACGGGCGAATCACCTTACGTTCCTTGAATAATGGTGCATCATCGCCTAACAGTTCTTTTTCATCTGTGATTGGAACTCTCGGCTGTGCTAAAATGTTTTGTAAAATATCAGGAGCCACTTCTGACAGTTCCTGATCCAATCTTTTTTTCATATCTTTTTCCTGCATAATGACCTCCTTAACCTTCTAAATGCGCCCTCATTTTTTTCAAACACCGATTATACTTCGTAATCACGGTATTCTGAGGTAAACCAACAACTTCTGCAATTTCCCTGAATTTCAACCCATCCCCTAAATGAAGAATGAAAATACTTCGTTCAATGTCGTTTAGTACTTTCATCGCTGCCGAAAGAATCATCTTCGTCTCAACCTTATCGGAAACACTAAATCCGGAACCTTCCGAGATATAGTTCTGCATCTCCGTAATGTCCACGGTTTGCGTCTTACTGTTCTTTCTTGCCAAATCAAGGAATTGATTTTTCGCCACCGTACACATCCACGTTAGTGGCGTACCTTGTTTCTTGTATAAATGCGCACCATTTCGGATTTTGATATATGTATTTTGAAGTAAGTCTTCTGCATCCTCCTTATTTTTTGTAAGGGATAACAAAAATCCGTATATTTTTTTATAAGTAGCATAATACAATTCTGTAAAGGCTTCATCATCACCTTGAGCAATTTTATCAAATAAAGTCTCATCAATTTCTTTATTCGCCTTACTCACTTCCATATCTTAACCTTCCTGTTTTTTCTGTAATTTTTCAAACACAACCTAGATATATGAATCCCTTGACATAGAAATAAGTTTTTCACCTCAACCTTACGTATTTTTCATTTCTCAATTCCCTTTACACTATTAAAACGTAAGGTTTTCCAAAATTATTTCATTATTTCAAAGTTTTTTTCATATTTCTTGGGTTTGTTTTTTTCTGATTTATTTCACGAAAAAGTAGATAAGCAGTCCAATCCAAATGATTGAAATCATCGGAATACCAACTACAAATTTCATATGTTTTGTCTTATGACGAAAACATTGCATCCCACAAAATGCTCCTACAAAACCGCCAATTGCTGCCAGTCCAATCAATGTTTTCTCCGGAATTCTCCAAAGATTTCTCTTAGCCTTATATTTATCAACACCATAAGCAATGAAGGTTATGATATTGATTATTATTAAATAGTACCCCAAATATTGCATTTCAACCTCACTACTTTAGAAAAGGTGGCACTCATACATGCCACCTCTTAACTACTTACTCTGCTTCCACTTCTGTAATATTAATTGACAATTCCTGTAACTGTTTTTCATCTACTCTTCCCGGTGCCTCTGTCATAAGACAGGAAGCATCCTTCACCTTTGGGAAAGCAATGACTTCACGGATGTTATCCTCGCCAGTCATATGCATCACCAAACGATCTAATCCATAAGCCAATCCTGCATGTGGTGGAACACCATACTTAAAGGCCTCTAGCAGGAATCCGAACTGTTCCTGCGCTTCTTCATCGCTGAATCCCAATGCACGGAACATCTTTTCCTGAATATCTGCCTGATGGATTCTCACACTACCACCACCGATTTCTGAACCATTTAAAACTATATCATATGCTTTCGCACGAACTTTTCCTAAATCTGTTTCCAAATATGGAATATCTTCTTCCAACGGCATAGTGAACGGATGATGCATTGCAATGAAACGCTCCTGTTCATCAGACCATTCAAACTGTGGAAATTCCACAACCCAAAGGAAATTAAATTTAGACTGGTCAATTAATTCCAGCTGTTCTCCTAATTCCAATCTTAAGGCACCTAAAACATTCCATACAATCTTATTGCGGTCAGCAGCAAAGAGTAACAAATCTCCCGGTTCTCCATCCATTGCTGCAACCAGATTATTTAATTCTTCTTCTGTCATAAACTTTGCAAAGGATGACTTAAAGGTTCCATCTTCATTGATACAAAGATATGCAAGACCTTTCGCACCATTTCCCTTTGCAGATTCTACTAATTTATCAATTTTCTTACGTGGCATTGCTCCCTGTCCTTTGACATTAATACCACGAACAGAGCCGCCATTTTCGATTGCTCCGGTAAACACACCGAATCCACAACCTTTCACCACTTCTGTAACATCCTTTAATTCCATGCCAAATCGGGTGTCCGGCTTATCGGAACCAAAGCGATCCATTGCTTCCTGCCAGCTCATTCTCGGGAACGGAATCTGTACATCCACATCTAATACTTCTTTAAACAATGCCTGCATTAAACGTTCATTGACATCAATGACATCATCAATATCCACGAAAGATAATTCCATATCTACCTGTGTAAATTCCGGCTGTCTGTCAGCACGTAAATCTTCATCACGATAGCATCTTGCAATCTGAAGGTAGCGATCATATCCGGAACACATCAATAGCTGCTTAAACAACTGTGGTGATTGCGGTAACGCATAAAAACTTCCCGGATGAACACGACTTGGAACCAAATAGTCTCTGGCACCTTCCGGTGTACTCTTACAAAGTGTTGGTGTTTCGATTTCCAGGAATCCTTCCTTGGACATAAACTGACGAATGAACGTTGTTACATCACTACGCACTTTCAGATTCTTCTGAAGGTGTGGTTTTCTTAAATCAAGATAACGATATTTCAATCGTAATTCTTCTCTGGTGTTCACATCTTCTTCTACCGGGAATGGAGGTGTTTCTGATTCTGAAAGAATTCTTAAAGAATCCACGGTAACCTCAATATCACCGGTTTCCATTGCCTCATTGATTGCTCCATCTCTCTTACGAACCTTACCCACTGCAGCAATAACAAATTCACTACGAAGCAGCTTTGCCTTTTCGAAAACTTCTCCATCATTCTCATCAAAAACCAACTGCAATAATCCGGTTCTGTCTCTTAAATCAATAAAAATTAAACTTCCTAAGTTTCTTCTTTTCTGAACCCAGCCCATGACTGTGACTGTTTCACCAATGTTTTTGTTTGATACTTCTGTACATCTGTGACTTCTATGAAGTCCCTGCATTGACTCTGCCATGACATCCTCCTATTTCAATGGATTTTTAAAAAACTCTTTAAAGTTTTCATATCCCTGTGATTTCAACTGTTCCTTCTGGAACTTTTTATTCTTGTTCATTCTGGTAACCAATACCTGTGTGCCATTCTTTCGTTCTTCCTGTGCCTGTGCAATCACATCACAGAGAGCCTGTCCATTGACACCTTTTTCAATCAGATAGACAACCTTATCATAATCTTCCGGAATCTGGAATCCCTGTTCCATTAACAATAAAACAATTCGTTCGAATCCAATGGAAAATCCACAGGCCGGTACATCATGTCCGGTAAATTTGCCAACCATTTTATCGTATCGTCCACCGCCACCGCAGCTTCCACCAAATTCAGGAATGGCAATTTCAAAAATAGTTCCTGTATAATAAGACATTCCTCGAACCAATGTTGGATCAAATACAATTTCAAAATCAGAAGACTTTGTTGCCTTCACGCTATCAATGATTTCATCCATCCACTGTTTCACATCATCACCCATATAGTCTCCAAGCTTTTCTGCCAGGAAGGCAATTGGATTTTCTTCTTTTTCAATCATTGCAAACAGTTCTGTGTACTTTTCAACACTTTCTTCTGCGAAATCATATTTAATCAGTTCTTCCTTTACACCATCCAAACCGATTTTGTCCATCTTATCTAAAATAATGAATACACTGTCAAAACTTTCTTCCGGGAATCCACTATAAGCCGCCATTGCCTTTAAGATTCTTCGTTCATTAATACGAATCTGAAAATTCTTAAAGCCTAACTTTCCAAGGGTTGTGGTTGTTGCTAAAATCAACTCGATTTCTGCCAGATTACTTGGATCTCCCAAAATATCAATATCGCACTGCATGAACTGACGATAACGTCCACGCTGAGGACGATCCGCTCTCCAAACATTTCCCATCTGCAACGCCTTAAATGGAGAAGGCAGATCATTGGCATGATTGGAATAATAACGAACTAATGGAACTGTCAAGTCATAACGAAGTCCATTATCCACTAAATCTGCTTCGCTTTCTGCAGTTTCCAGATTTAATTTTTCTCCTCTTTTTAATACCTTAAAAATTAACTTTTCATTTTCTCCACCCTGTTTATTGGTGAGGTTTTTTATATTTTCTACACATGGCGTTTCAATCTGTGTAAATCCAAACGCTTTGTAGGTATCCTTAATTACATTCTGTACATAATTTCTGATTCTCATCTCTTCCGGAAGAATATCCTTCATTCCGGTAACCGGTTTCTTACTTAATGCCATGTTAACCACTGGGTTTTCCCGTCAATTCACGAGAAATCCTTTTCCTTTCTATTCATTAAATATTCACATCGTTCTATTCTACTATTTTTTTTTAAGAATCACAACCCCCGAAAGAACTCTGCTTTTCGCTCGATCATCTCATCAATTCGCTCAATATAAAGATCCACATTCTTTAAGGTGTCAATTCGTTTCCCTTCCAGTCTGTTTTCCGACAGAAGTTTTGTGACAGCCCCTGCGCCAACTGCCCACACATCCTGATAATCTCCCATCATCAAAATATTGTATAAGCATTCCTTTCCCGGAGTGGCATAGCCAATATTTTCCTGATTTCCGGCCATATTCTTCTGGCGGTATAAATAGTATGGTTCCATCCCAAGGCCTTCCGCGTAGGATGCAGCAATCTTCATCAAGTCGCTATCATTCTCCATTCTAAGTTCCTGATACTTTCCATAATTCATACTCATTCTGGAAGCGCGCTTTAATGCCAGAGAATGCACTGTCAGGGATTCCGGCTGAAGTTTTGACGCTTCTTCAAAGGAGTACCGAATCATTTCCTCTGTTTCTTCCGGAAGTCCAAGGATGAAATCCATATTGATATTATCAAACCCTGCTTTCCTTGCCAGTTTAAAAGCATCTTTCACCTGATCCACGGTATGCTTTCTGCCAATAATTTTTAACGTCTCCTCATTCATGGTCTGGGGATTAATGGAAATCCGATCCACACCACATTCCTTTAACACCTTTAGTTTTTCTTCCGTGATACTGTCCGGTCGTCCTGCTTCCACAGTGAATTCCTGAACAGTGGTAAAATCAAAATTAGACTTCAACGCTTCAATTAACCGTTTTAAATGCTCCGGCTCCAAAGTTGTAGGCGTTCCTCCACCAACATAAACCGTATTCAATTCTCTTCCCTTTAACTGTTCCCCCAAAAATTTCATTTCCTTTATCACGGCGGAAACATAATCGTCTAATTTTTCTCGGTAACGTTGTACCGGAAAAGAGGTAAAGGAACAATATAAACACGTCGTGGGACAAAAAGGAATCCCAACATACAAGCTGTATCCATTCTTATAATCCATATTCTGAAGTAGCTGACGTTCCTTGTTTGCCACCTTCATTGCCAGATTCAGTTTCTCATCTGAAATAAGATATTCTTCTTTCATAAAGGAACGGATTTCTCCCTCTGTCTTTCCTTCTTCCATCATCAACGCCGGAATTTTCGCCGGACGAATTCCAGTGAGGTTTCCCCAAGGTAGTTCCTTTCCTGTATCTTTCACAAACAGTCCATACAGAACTTTCTTTAATTCATTTTTCACAATTCTCCGTTGTGCTTCATCCAGACAATCTACCGGGATTGTTTTCTGCGCTTTCAAAGATTCCCGGCCTTCCGTAGAGATTTCCACTGCGATTTTATCGTCGCGAAAGAAAACCTGAATGGTTTTCGAAGCAGAATCGTCCTCTTTATTTACTTGAAAATCCTGTCCCGGATAAAACGCTTGCACCAAAGACTGTACATCGTATTCAAAAGCTGCCGGAGTTATTTTTATTGCTATCATATGACATCCTCTTCAAACATTAAGGTGCCACCTGCGAAATCACAGGCGGCACTTCCTTAATATATTCTTTTTTCATTTCCAATGGTAGTCTGTTCCATATGTCCGGCAAAAACATCTGTTTCTTCCGGTAATACCAACAGTTTTTCCCGAATGGATTTCAATAGTTGCGCTTCGCTTCCACCCGGGAAATCAGTTCTTCCACGACTACAATAGAAGATGGTATCTCCACTAAATAAAAGATTGGCATCCTTGACATAGAAGCAACCACTTCCCGGCGTATGCCCCGGCGTCAGGATAAACTGCATCGGTACACCTGCCACTTCAAATTTTTGTCCGTCCTTTAAAAACTGATCTGCACAGACAGTAACATTTCCCATTCCTAACATTGCTGATAAATTATTAATTGGGCTTAATAAAACCTGTTCTTCTTCCTCAGAACAATAAATCGGAATATGAAACCGTTCTTTCAAAGCCTCTGCAGCAGCCATATGGTCAATATGACCATGGGTTAACAGGATTGCTTTCGGCTTCATTTCCATCTTCGCAATATTAGCGAAAATCTTCACTTCATCATCTCCCGGATCCACAATAAACCCTTCTCCGGAATCTGCATTCTTTACCAAATAACAATTCGTATATAATTGTCCTACTAAAACATTTCTTACTTCTAATTCCATTCTTCCATCCTACTGTTGATTGGAAATCAACTTTAACGAAAGAGGTAGATTTCCAATGATCATTCTTCTGCAAATCACATTTGCATGGTCAAAACTGGCAGTACTAAGAACCCGAATCGGGTCATTCTCCAATTCTCCCCATCCAATCGTTCCCAGCAATTCCTTATTATACATCAAATATAGTTTCTCTTTCTTTTGACCGGAAAGACGTTTTTTCAGATTTTGTCTTTTTTCCTTGGACAGGGTCAAAACGAAAATCCCTGTAACTTCTTCTGAAATAGCATCTGTAACCGATTCAATCCGAAAGTCAGAAATTTCATTCCATTCCAGTACCCGTTGGTAATAGTTCTTTCCCGACCGAAAAAACTGCGCTGACATTTGTTCTTCCTTCTTAGGTACCTGTTCACATTTCATGCAGACATAAACATCTTCTACTCTGGTCAATGTTTCGATATTTGCCTCTCCGGCATAAT
This sequence comes from uncultured Lachnospiraceae bacterium, assembly GCA_902766735.1. Lineage (GTDB taxonomy): Bacteria > Bacillota > Clostridia > Lachnospirales > Lachnospiraceae > Eubacterium_G. The sequence goes on along the minus strand of CACXEU010000041.1, from coordinate 20,881 downwards.
TTCGATCCATGCGTAGTTCAATGGTATTATCACTTAATTGTTTTACTTCTGCTTTTTCATCCCAGAACTGTGCCCTGTATTTCAATCGGTCCATCGTTTGGTGCAATTCTTCTTCCGTATAATTCTCAGATTGAATCCGATAAGTCAGTACGGCATAACGTTTAGGTTCCTTCGTTGTCGGTTCTTGTGATTTCTGCACCATCGATGAGATCCATTTCACCGGCTTTCCAAAAGTGAACACTCCTATATACATTCCAAAAAAGATCGTCGTGATTGCCGCCAATATTCCTAAGAATACATAGGGCGTCTTTCCTTTACGCTCTGTTTCTTCCATCCGTTCTCCTTTATCCCATGGTTCTTTCAATATCAATAATACTGTCAATAGAACGAATCTTCTTAATCAAGCCATTTAACTCATCTGTTCCCTGAATCTCAAAGCCCATAGAGATGGTAGCAACATCAGATTTGCTTACACGGCTGCTCATAGACATAACGTCGATATTTCTCTCTGTAAATACCTTGGAAAGGTCTGCCAGAATACCAACACGGTTATGTGCATAAATGGCGATTTCAGCCATATATTTTCCATCCTGCTGTCCTTCATCCGCAGCCCAGCTGGCTTCAATTAATCTGGCTCTGTCAAAATCAGGCAGATTCAGGATATTGATACAATCAGTTCGGTGAATGGAAACACCACGTCCGCGGGTAACAAATCCCACGATTTCGTCTCCCGGTACCGGACTACAGCATTTCGAGAATCGAACTGCCACATCATCCATTCCTTCCACGATAATTCCACTCTTGGAAGATTTTGACGAACTTTCTCTCTTATAATCCGCCGCTGCTTCCAAAACATCTTCATCCGTAATTGGCTTCTTATGATCCTTCTCATATTCATCCAACAGTTTATTAACAATCTGTCCTTCTTTTAACCCACCATGTCCGATGGAAGCCATCAGCGAATTCCAGTCCTTGTAACTGTATTTTAAACGAACCTTATCCATATATTCCGGTTTCAAAATATCTGCAAGCACAATTCCTTTTGCCTTACAATATTTATCCACCATATCTTTTCCTTTAACAACATTCTCTTCTTTATTCTGTTGTTTAAACCACTGGTTGATTTTATTCTTTGCCTGTGTACTCTTTACAATCTTCAGCCAGTCCATGCTCGGTCCCGTTGAATTATTGGATGTGACGATTTCCAGACGGTCACCATTTTGAATCTTATAATCAATATTTACCATTTTTCCATTAACACGGGCGCCAATCATTTTATTACCTACCGCACTATGAATACTGTAAGCAAAGTCAATCGGCGTGGAACCGTTCGGAAGATTCTTTAAATCTCCGTTTGGCGTAAAACAATACACATATTCTGAGAACATGTTCAAATCGTCTTTTAAAAGATTTAAGAATTCATGGTTATCCGACAAATCTCTCTGCCATTCCAGAATCTGTCTCAACCACGCAATCTTCTGTTCTTCATTGTTTCCATCACCGGTAATATTTTCCTTATATTTCCAATGAGCTGCGATACCATATTCCGCAGTCTTATGCATTTCCATGGTACGAATCTGAATTTCAAAGGGCTGCCCGTTCGGTCCAATCAACGTAGTATGCAAAGACTGATACATATTCTGCTTCGGCATGGCAATGTAATCTTTAAAACGTCCAGGCACCGGGGTGTACTTTTCGTGAATAATCCCTAACGCACCATAACATTCCATAACGGAATCCACAATAATACGGATGGCAAACACATCATAAATCTGATCCAGCGTCTTATTCTGGTTCACCATCTTTTTATAAATACTAAAGTAGTGCTTCACACGTCCATCAATGGTCGCCTTAATTCCAGCTTTTTCAATATGCCCGGCCACTTCTGCAATTAAATCAGCCATAAACTCTTCTCGATGTTCCAGACGCTCATGTACCCCATCAACGATTTCACGATAACGTTCCGGCTCCAGATAGCGAAGAGCCAAGTCATCTAATTCAATCTTAATTTTAGAAATACCGAGTCTGTCCGCGATTGGAGAATAAATATCCATCGTTTCGCGGGATTTTTCTTTCTGCTTTTCCGGTTTCATATACTGCAAAGTACGCATGTTATGAAGACGGTCTGCCAATTTAATCAAAATGACACGAATATCTTTTGCCATGGCAAGGAACATCTTTCGCAGATTTTCTGCCTGTTCCTCTACTTTATCCATATCATAATCCAACTTTGTTAACTTTGTTACACCATCCACCAAATCGGTAATTTCAACGCCAAATTCTTTAATCATCTGTTCCCTGGTGACTGTGGTGTCTTCCATAACATCATGAAGCAATCCTGCCATGATGGACTCTTTATCCAATTCCAAATCCGCTAAGATTAAAGCAGTATGAAGGGGATGAATAATATACGGTTCTCCGGACTTTCTCTTCTGGTCTCCATGAGATGCCTTAGCGAATTTATAACCTCGTTCAATCAATTCTAAATCGTCAGCTGACGGATGATAATGCTTAATCTTATCAATCAATCGTGCATATAATTCTTCCGGTGTTGCATGTTCCTCTTCTTTTGGAATTACACCATGATTTTCAATTTTTACGTTTCTAATTTCTTCGCTCATAGTCAACACCTGCTCCCTTTCTTCTGAACAATTATTCTACTTGAATTCGAAGACTCTCCCCAGATTCGAATTCTATTTTCCATCATATGCAACCACTGCTTCCACATTATAAGTCTTCAGTTTTTCTCTTCCATTTAATCCTGCTAATTCAATCAGGAATAAGCATCCCACAACTTCCCCACCAAGCTGTTCAATGAGTTTAATAGATGCTTCTATGGTACCACCGGTTGCAATTAAATCATCTACGATTAACACTTTCTGCCCCGGCTTAATGGCATCGGTATGTATTTCAATTTCTGCCTGCCCATATTCCAAATCATATCTCTGAGAAATCGTTTCGCAAGGAAGCTTTCCTTTTTTTCGAACCGGAACAAATCCTTTTTTCCAGTCTTTTGCAATCGGCATACCAAAAATAAAGCCTCTGGATTCCAAACCAACGATAACATCAACTTCATCTTTTAAATAGTTTGCCACCTGCTCCATGGCTTCAATGGATGATACCAAACCTTCTGCATCCTGTGTAACCGTTGTGATGTCCCTGAAAATAATTCCCGGTTCCGGAAAATCAGGAATACTTCTAACATAAGAATCTACCTGTTCTGCCAATGCCTTTCTCTCTTCTTCCTTTAACCTTAATGCTTCCTGCATAGTTTCTCCTCCATGTATCAATAATCTATTTAACAAAATCTGTCGATAATCAGTTGTAAATTTTCTCTTCCCTGAAACTCATTAATTGATGGATAATAGGTTGCCATGAATCGAATCTTATTCGTTCTGCCGGACATAGCCTTATCGATTTCTTCCTGACCAAACCGTTTCTTTAAAAAGGCAAGAAACTGATCCGTTCGCTGAAACAGGATTCCTTCCATCCTGGTATGATGTTCATCTTCCAAAAACATGGAAAGGACATTTCCCTGTTTTCCTCTAATTTTCAGATGAACTAATTGAAGATTTTTTTCGGCAAAAACCGGCTTCGGATTTCCATTTCCAAAAGGCTCTAAAACTTTCAGTTCTTCAATCAATTCCCTGGACACATATTCCAAAGGTAATTGCATATCTATCCATACCTTTAAATATAAGTCATCTTCGGACAAATTACAATTTTCATTTAAAGTTTTTCGCAAAATTTCTACATTTTCTTTGGGCAAAGACACCCCTGCCGCTAATTTATGTCCTCCAAACTTTGTAAGAAGTTCTTTCACCTCCACAAGTTTTTCAAACATATCATATTCTTCAATGGATCTTCCGGAGCCTTTTACCCCATCCTCCCCATCAGTCAAAATAAATGTAGGCTTATTAAATTCCTCTCGTACTTTTCCGGCAATGATTCCTGCAATACTCTCATGACATTCCGGGAAATACAGGACCAAAACTTTATCCTCGCACCGCGCAGCTTTCCTAATCGCTTCCAAACGGTAGTGTTCCGTCATTTCTTTTCGTTCTGTATTTAATTTACAGATTTCCTTCGCCAGACAATCTGCCTGTTCCACATCCTTTGCGTCCAGCAAGTCAATGGCTTTTTTTGCAGTGTCCAATCTCCCACTAGCATTCAATCCGGGACCAATAACAAAACCCAAATGGTACGGCGTAATATTCTTTCCTTCTAATTGATTGGCATGAATCAAGGCATTGATTCCAATATCTTTGCAATCCTTTAACATCATAATTCCATATTTTACAATCGCTCTGTTTTCACCCACCAGGCGCATTACATCACATACCGTGGCAATTGCCCCATAAGGAAGAAGTTTCTTTACCTTTTCCACAGACTGATTTCTGCTTTCATACACGGCACGGATAAACTGGTATGCCACCATAGCACCACACAGTTCCTTAAAGGGATAGTCGCAATCCGGTTGTTTATGATTAATCACTGCATCTGCTGGCGGAATCAGGTACTTTGTTGTTCCATCCACTATTTCAAAAGGAACTTCATGATGGTCTGTGATAATGACAGACATCCCTAAACGTTTTGCTTCTTTCACCGGCTCCATGGCAGCAATTCCATTGTCACATGTTATGATGGTATCAATGCCATCCTCATATGCATTCTGAATCAAGCGTTCATTGATTCCATAACCATCTTCAATTCGATGTGGCACCACGATATCGACCAAAGCCCCCATTTCCCGTAAGGAACGTAGAAGCATATATCCGGAACAGATTCCATCCACATCATAATCACAAATAATTCTGATTTTTTCCTGAGAATCAATTTTAATGTTGATCAAATCTACTGCCTGATCCATGTCTTTCAATAGCCAGGGCGAATTTAATTTGGAAATATCCGGATACAAATATTGTTCTATTTCTTCCTCACTGACTAAGTCTCTGTTTCGAATTAATCGCGCTGTAATCGGACTAATATGATATTTTTTTCCAATGCCGTTAAAATCGGCTTTTTTCGTCTGTAAATACCATCGTTCCTTCATATATTTGTTCCACCTTATGTTGAACAGCCCTCTGCCAACTGGCAGGGGGCTGCTATGATAATTCTTATGAATTTAAAACTTATTCTGCTTCCTTTTCTGAACCCTTTTTCATTACATACCATAATGAACCTGTTACGCAAACAGATGAGTACATACCGGCAATTACACCTACCATCAATGGCAATGTAAATTCTCTGATAGAAGATACACCCATGATATAAATCATAAAGATCATAATGAATGTTGTTAATGTTGTGTAGATACTTCTTGTTAATGTCTGGGTGATACTAGCATTTACCACATCAATTAACTGGTCGCCACGTTTCATAGCCGCTCTGTTTTCACGAATTCTATCGAAGATAACGATTGTGGCATTGATGGAATAACCGACAATAGTCAACAGACATGCAATGAATGTTGTACCAACAGTAACTCTGGAAATACCATAGAATCCTACAACAACTAATACGTCATGTACTAAAGCAACAACCGCTGCCAAAGCGAACTGGATGTTCTTGAATCGAATCCAGATGTAAATCAACATACAAATGGTTGCAATAATTGTAGCAAGAATAGCATCTCTTCTCATTTCTGAACTGATTGTATCAGAAATTTCTGTATTACCGAAGTTTTCTTCTTTATCTACTGCCTTGAAATTCTTAACTAAAGATTCTCTAACTTTCTTAAATTCTTCTTCACTTAATGATCTTGTCTTAATCTTATATAACTTTCTGTTTGCAGTGTCCTGCTGTCCCTGAACGTCTGTAGTCTTTAAGATTTTTTCAAGTTCCGGCTTGATGGAATCGTTGAAGTAGTTTACATCATATTCCTTTGCAAACTCAACATCAATAGAAATACCACCCTTGAATTCGATACTATAATCGAATGCAGATCCTTTTGATGCATGGAATGCGATGGAACCTAAACCAACTACAATTGTAACAATTGAAACGGTAAATAAAATTGCCTTCTTCTGAACAAATTCAATGGTCTTTCTAATTTTTTCCTTACCATAGAATTTTTCTGTCTGGAATCCCATGTAGTACAGTAACCAAACAAGTGCTCTGGAAATTACAAGTGATGCGAACAACTGAACTAAAATACCGATTGCCAATGTTGTTGCGAATCCCTGAACTGTTCCTGAACCTCTCCAAAGAAGTACTAATGCCGCAATTAATGTTGTGATGTTACCATCCACGATTGCTGATGTAGCTTTCTTAAATCCTGTATGAATTGCATTCTGAACCTGACGTCCTGCAGCAATTTCTTCACGAATACGAGCGTAAATAATTACGTTCGCATCTACTGCCATACCGATATCCAGGATAATACCTGCGATACCAGGAAGTGTTAATGTCAAATCAAATCCGTTTAATGCTAGAAGCATCATTTCAACGTATGCTACTAATGATAATGCAGCTGCCAGTCCCGGAATTCTGTATACAAATAATAAGAAGATACAGATAATAATAAATCCGATTAAACCAGCCTTCAAACTCTTAGATAATGCATCATTACCAAGCTGAGCACTCTGTACGCTATGGCTTAATTCCTTGATTTCAGCTTTTAATCCACCGATACGAATGTTTGTAGCAAGGTCATTTGCTTCATCAATAGTCTTAAAGCTACCACTGATTTCACAAGAACCACCTGTAATTGCATCTTTAATGTTTGGTGCTGTGATTACTTCGTTATTGTAAATAATGTAGTTCTGCTTTCCAACATTTGCAGTTGTCATATCAGCGAATTTCTTTCCACCTTCACTGGTGAATGTTACATTAACTACATTTTCAAGTTCGTTCGTCTTATCATCGGCTCTGCTGGCACCCTTTGCATCAGCAACTTCGTCACCAGTTAACCAAACCTTGTAGTATCCTTCCTGATACTTAATGTAGTCTTCATTCTTTAACTCTTCTTCTGTCGGTGTGTAACCGTCTTCAGCAGCTGTAGTAAAATACATCTTACCCGGCTTACCTAATTCATCAACAGCTTTATCAGCATCATATGCACCTGGAATTTCAACAGTGATTCTGTTGTCACCTTCTCTGTATGCTGTTGCTTCAGAACTGAACTTGCTCTGAACTCTCTTTTCAAGCTTTGCTCTGGTATCTGCAATATCCTTCTGGCTGGCACCCTTTTCCACTTCATAAGTAATACTTGTACCACCCTTTAAGTCTAATCCCTGTGTGATATAAGAGGCTTTACCTCTGTCTCCGATTCCAGGAATTTTCTTTGGGATACCCCACATTACAATTGCACCTGCAACGACTACAAGTACCATGCATAAAATAAAGCATGAGATACTTTTTGCCTTACTCATTGTTTTAAACTTCATTTTCTAACCTCTTTCTAAGCCTATCGACTTATTTTATATCGCCGTCTCCTCCGGCTGTCCTTCATCGGCCAACGCCGCTTTAATCATAATTGAGCACTCTACTCTCTTTCGTTCCATTTCACAACCGACTTCATAAGCATCGTTTATGTTTCCATGGAAGTTATAGGAGTTTGCCGCACAACCGCCGCTGCAATAAAATCTTGCAAAGCAGTTCTTACACTTTTCTTTCGTGTATACGTTACAACAACCGAATTCTTTTACAATTTCCGGCTTTGTAATTCCATCATCCACATTTCCCAGTAGGAATTCTTCATTTCCGACAAACTGATGACACGGATACAAATCACCCCAAGGTGTTACCGCCAGGTATTCTGTTCCGGATCCACAACCAGATAAACGCTTGTACACACAAGGTCCCTGCTGTAAATCAATCATGAAATGGAAAAAGTTAAATCCTCGTCCTTCCTTCTCACGCTTGATATACTCCAGTGCCAGTTTATCATATTCCTCTAAAATCTGAGGAAGGTCTTCCTCACGAATGGAATATGGATCATCATCCGGTCCTACAACCGGTTCAATGGACATCTGTTTAAAGCCTAAATCTGCAAAATGTTTTACATCCTCTGAAAAATCCAGATTGTTTCTTGTGAATGTTCCACGAATGTAATAATTCATCTGGTTTCTGCTTTCCGCAAGTTTCTGGAACTTCGGAACAATCAAATCGTAACTTCCCTTTCCGTTGCGGAACGGTCTCATCCGATCATTGACTTCCTTTCGTCCATCCAGACTGATTACAACGTTAGACATTTCTTTATTTAAATATTCCATAATTTCATCATTGAGCAACACCCCATTGGTAGTCAATGTGAAACGGAACTTTTTATTGTTCGGTTCTTCCAGGCTTCGTCCGTATTCCACCAGTTGTTTTACAACCTCCCAGTTCATCAACGGTTCTCCACCAAAAAAGTCGACTTCCAGGTTCACACGATTCCCGGAATTCTTCACAAGAAAATCAAGAGCTTTCTTACCAACCTCAAAACTCATCAAGGCACGTCTTCCATGATATTCTCCCTCTTCTGCAAAACAATACTTGCAGGCAAGGTTACAATCATGGGCAATGTGAAGACACAACGCCTTTACAACCGTCTGTCTCTTGTCCTGAAATTCTTCAATGTACGGCTGGTAGATATCTTCTGTAAACAGCTGACCATCATTCTTCAACTCTTCAACCTCTTTCATTGATTCCCGAATCGCATCCAGTGGATACTGATTCTTTAACTGCTCCTCAATTTCTGAAGCAGAAGATTTCTCATACAAAGCAATTACATCATAGGTTACATCATCCACAACATGAACCGCACCGCTTTCCACATCCATGACAATGTTATACCCATTGCTCTTATACTGATGAATCACTGTGATTTCCTCCTAACACTATTAAGTTTTTAAACGCACTATAACAGAGTCGATACTTCGGCTCTGTTATAGGAATAAATTTCTATGAAATTAATTATTTGTTCTCGCAAGTCTGGTTTCCAACTGTACAAGAAGTCTTACATGCTGACTGGCATGATGTCTGGCATTCGCCACATCCACCTTTCTTCATGCTTTCCTTTAATGTTTTTCCTGTTAAAGTCTTAATATGTTTCATCATATTTCCTCCAATACTTTTATCCATATGCGCAAAAACGCACAATTCTTAGAATATTATACCACAAGAACGCATAATTTCAATGCTATTTTTTAATCGGTTCAGTCTGTTTTTTCAGCCATTCCTTTTCTGCTTCTGTCAGTTTCGGAGAAACCTCACAGAATACTCTTTCGTGATACGTATTAAGCCATTCCAATTCTCCCTCTTCCATCAATTCCGGAAGAATTGCCTCCCGCTCATAAGGAACCAATGTCAATGTTTCAAACTTCATGAATTGTCCAAAGTCTGTTTCCTCGTCCTTTTTACAAAGAATCATATTCTCAATTCGAATTCCATACTGTCCTTCCAGATACAATCCCGGTTCATCCGACGTAATCATTCCCTCTTCCAATGTCACGCCCACACTGCGATCAGCTTCCTTCATGCGGATTCCGTTCGGTCCTTCATGAACATTCAAAAGGTAGCCTACGCCGTGTCCCGTTCCGTGATTGTAATCCAGACCCAGTTCCCACAATGGTCCTCTGGCAAGCACATCCAGATTTGCTCCCGTGCTTCCGTACTTGAACTTCGCCATTGCCAATCGAATGTGTCCTCGAAGTACCGCTGTGTAATGAATCTTCTGCTGTTGCGTCAGTTTTCCGATTGCCACTGTTCTGGTAATATCCGTGGTTCCATAATAATATTGTCCTCCGGTATCCATCAGAACAAAGTTATTTTCTTCCAGATTCTCATCCTCACCCTTGATTGGTTCATAATGAACAATGGCTCCATTCTTACCTGTAGCCACAATCGGCGCAAAGCTTTGGCCCAGATAGCCTTGTCCCTGTTTTCTCAATTCTTCCAGTTTTTCACAGGCGTCTGTTTCCTTTAAGGATGTAACCGTTCCGTCCTGCTGCTGTTTCTTCAACCAATAAATCAATTTCGTCACAGCTACTCCATCCAATACATGGGCTTTTCGTTCATTCTGCTGCTCTGTTTCATTTTTGATTGCTTTCGTTAGAAAGATGTGGTTCTTTTCATTAATCAACGTGGTATCCTTCGCAAAACTGTTCTTCAGTGCAATATTGATACCGTGCTCATCTACCACAATGGTTTCATTTTCGATTTCTTTCACATCTTTGTAAATCTGAAAATATGGTCTGATTTCCACACCATTTTCTTTCAGCGCCTGCTTCGCTTCTTCCGTTAGTGTTTCCTCATCGCGGTACAAGATTGTTAATTGCTGTCCAATATAGGCATAGGACAAAAAGACCGGATTATAGGAAATATCATTTCCTCTTAGATTAAAAAGCCACGCAATATCATCTAATGTGGCAAGAATCATTCCATCCGCATTTTTCTCATCTAATGTCTTTCTAAGATTCTTTAGTTTTTCCTTTGTTGATTTTCCTGTATATTGTTCCTCTAAGACCCAAACTTTTTCTTTTGGAAAAGCTGGTCTGTCTGTCCATAGTTCACCCACCAAATCAAGGTCTGATTGGATGGTGGCGCTCTTTCCCTGCAACGCTTCCTTCATTAATTGATACAGACTCACACGAATCGTTCTCCCATCAAAGCCTAACACACCGTGATGTGGAATATGTTGCTCCAGATAATCCGTAACCGTCGGAACCCCATCTTCTCCCATCTTCATCAGTTCAATGCCGGTTTCTTTTAACTGATCCGCTGCCTGCAAGAAATATCTTCCATCCGTCCACAGTCCTGCCCAATCCTTCATCACCAAAAGGCTTCCTGCCGAACCGGTAAATCCAGACAGATAAGCTCTCGCTTTAAAGTAGTCACTGACATATTCTGAGGCATGGAAGTCATCACTGACAATGAGGTATGCATCAATACCGTGCTGTGACATCAGGGTACGCAATTTTGAAATTCGATTTTTGATTGTTTCGTTCATAGGTCATCTCCTTTTCAATACCCTTATAGGATAGCATTGAGCGGGAGGAATGGCAAATGGGGTATTGATGTTTACAAAAAATCAGAACAACTCCTACGGAGGTTCTGACCTTTCAAAACAAAAAATTATTTATTATTCTATCATTCCTGCCAATTACATTATCCTCATCAACTATTTTGTATTCCTGCACAAATCATTCCATTGACACTTCCCACAGATTTCTTCAAATTCCGCCCCCTTAAAAATCATTGCTGCCTTTTGAGCCAAGTTACACCAGCTATCGATTTCACCATAAGATAATCCACAGGCCTGCAAAACTTTTTCGTCCATCTCCGACACCTTGTCTGGAGAATTGCATACTTCATCAACATAGTTGGGGCAACTGGAACATAATTGGTCTCCGCCTTCTACTAATTCGACCAAGCTAGTAGAATTCAATTCAATCGCCTCTACAATTTGGTCCATATTCCTAGTGAATTCTTCATCATATCCATGTCCCGTATATTTCTGTATGCATAATAAATGATGCGGACGTAATTTTAACGTTTCCGGTTGTTGACCGTCATGAGCCTTCCATGCACACTCCGTCAATTTCAGATTCGTAAATACCGCCTTAAAGCTAGAATCTTCAGGACTGCACGCATACACACCAAATCTAATTTTTCCAGCCCCCTCAAACATATGACATACACGCATTTGCTCAAATTTTTCTCCATCCATAGAGCATTCGATACAATAGTCATCATTCCTTCGACTAAATCGATACCACATTGTTTTTACATCTGCCGGAATCACTGTTGTTGCCCAATCAGAATAGCCATTATTTGTAACAACTGAGCCCAAATGTTGATACTCATTGTTTTCAAATTCTACAGATGCCTTCAACCAATTTTCAGAATCCAAATACATTACAATTCCGCATTGATCAAATCTACAATGACTTCCTGTAAAATCAGTCTTCACTATAAATGAAAAAAATTTTTCATCTGTTTCCATCTGAAGCAAAGGTGCATTATCATTTCGAAAATGGTAATAGGTTCTCTGCCAAAGATCCGTCTTAGGTTCCGTTGTTATTTCAATATAATTTTCCTTTATGATATAGCCTTTCGGCTCCCTAACCCAACTCATTTCTTTTAAATTCATTCAGCCACTCTCCTCGTATGTAATTCTCATTTCAATCCCAGGCACATTTGACACCAATTCCTCTTAATTTATGTACCAAAGCAAGCCGGTATTTACTTTCTCACCTTCAATTCCGCTATCGAAACATAATGTTTCACATCAAACCTTTCCTGCGCATTTTCCTTTAGCATCCGGAGGTGTTCTTCGTCCCAAGCCTTCAGCTGTGTTTCATTCATCGCCGCGCCCACTCCTCTACAAGCCCGCATGCGACCATGCCATCCTTCTCTTGTAAATGAAACATCTACTCGAAATTCCTTTCGTAAAACAATATCAAATCGGGTAAAAAGTTCATCTGGCACAAATACCGGTCGAACAGTATCTCCGTAGGAAGACCAATTCGGGTTGTGTTTTAAAATAATCTCTTCGCTTTTTCCAGCAATCTCATCCTCATAAGGGAGCCATCCCATGTATAAAATCAGAAGTTTTCCTCCAGGTTTTAACATCTTTGCAAATTTCTCAACAATCACCTTAGCGTCCAAATACCAGATACATTGACATATTGTGATGACATCAAAAGTGTTCTCTTCATAAGTTACCTCTTCAGCCGGACACGTATAAAAAATAATATCCATTCCCTGCTCTTTAGAAAGTAACTTTGCCTGTTCGATCTGGTTCCCTGAAATATCTGTTCCAATCCATTTTGCTCCATATTGATACATATTGCGCGGGAGCACTCCGGTTCCTGTTCCAATATCCAGAACTTTCTGTCCATCCTTGCACAATCCCAAATCCAAAATGCATTGATAGAATTCATTCGGATAAATATCTCTATACTTTGCATAATCCTTTGAAGTATTTCCCCAATCAAAACTATTTCCATTGTCGATCTCTGAAATCTGCATTTCTTTTCTCCTTCGAATGTTGTTCGCAACTTTTTTCACTTCTTTTATTTTACTCTAAAAGTCAAACCAAGTAAATCCATCACGACATCATCCCTCCTAACATTCCTGCCAGAACTGATGGTACAATCAGCCGAACCAAACCAACACTTCCCGATGCCACATTTCCCCGCACCGCTAAAGCAATCACCAAAACCACAGCCACATACACCATTCCCGCCACAATCCCCCATACAAATCTTCGTGTTCCCATACTCTTCCCTGCAATCATTCCTCCCACAAACGATGACGCTGCATAGATTGCCATCACATAATAATTCAGTGTTTGATCTGACGGACACAATTTCAGCATTGCATATGCTGCAACCAGCAACAGTACACCACTCACCACAACTTCTGCCACCAACACTTTTCCTATTATTATTCCCTTCTTTCCTACAGACATCTTTCACCTCATCTTACTTTTATTTATATGTCTATTTCACGCGCTCTGCCTTTATGCCCTTTTCTTGACTTTAATAGTAGGTTTTTGTAAAATTGTATCCAACAGGCTACTTGATAATGGCTGTTTATTACGGAGCACTTTGCTCTATACTTAGGAGGATTTATATGGGACCCAGTGACATAGCTTTGCTATGCGTACTATTTGTGTTGCTGTTGCTTTCAGCATTCTTTTCATCTGCTGAAACCGCACTCACAACAATGAACAAGTTGCGTCTTCGTATGCTTGTGGAAAACGGAAACAATAAGGCAAAAACATTGGAGAAGGTTTTATCTAAACCTCGAAAAATGTTAAGCACAATTTTGATTGGGAACAACATTGTTAATATCGCCGCTTCTTCAATCACTACAATCTTCGTCCAGCGGATTTTCGCCAACTGGATTGTTAGTATTGGCGTTGGTATTTTAACAATTTTGATTATCATATTTGGAGAGATTATTCCAAAAACTGTTGCCACAATGCATTCAGAGAAACTTGCATTATTTTATGCAAAACCAATCTGTTCTCTCATGTTCATTTTGACCCCGGTTATTTTTATTTTAAATCTTTTTTCTTCATTGATTTTGAAGATTTTCCGGGTTCGAGTAAACTTGAATTCATCAACGATTACCGAAGATGAACTCCGAACCATCATTGACGTAAGTCAGGAAGAGGGAATTCTTGAGGAAGAAGAATTTGATATGATTAACAACGTGTTTGATTTCGGCGATACTTGCGCAAAGGACATTATGATTCCAAAGGTTGAAATCACCATGCTTCCTCTGGACGTTACATACAAGGAATTGATTGAGGCTGTTCAAGAAGATAAATTCACTCGTATGCCGATTTACAAGGACAGCACCGATAACATCATCGGCATCATCAACATTAAGGATTTAGTCATTAATCAAATTCACGCCACAAATTTCGACATTCGAAAACTCATGCGTGAACCATATTATACAATTGGTACCAAAGTCTTAAACGATCTCCTCTTCGAGATGCGTGGAAACGACACCGGAATCTGTATCGTCTTGGACGAATACGGTCAGTGCGAAGGCTTGATTACTCTAGAAGATATCATTGAAGAAATCATTGGAGAAATCCGAGACGAATTTGACGAGGCCGAAAAGCAAGTTATTCGAAAGATTAACGAAAACGAATATATCGTAGAAGGCTCCATTAACCTGGACGACTTCAACGAACAGTTGGAAACAGAGATTGATTCTGAAAACTACGAGTCTTTGGGCGGACTTATCATTGAACATCTGGATCGTCTTCCTCAAAAAGGCGATGTGGTAACCATTGATAACTGCCGACTGACGGTTATCAAGATGGACGACAAACGAATCGATTATGTAAAAGTAAAGTTGCTTCCTACGGAAGTAGCACCTGCAGAAGAAAATTGATGTTCACTCCCATCCGGTTTGGATGGGAGTTTTTCTTTATAAAGCGGGATGATTCCCACCATTTTAACTTTTTGTACTTTCGTCCGTGCGCCACATTTTTCCTCACCTAGAAAACGCACCCACCATTTCAACTTTTCACACTTTCGTCCGTGCACCACACCTTTCCTCCCCATAAAAACGCACCCACCATTTCAACTTTTCACACTTTCGTCCGTGCACCACACCTTTCCTCCCCATAAAAACGCACCCACCATTTTAACTTTTCACACTTTCGTCCGTGCACCACACCTTTCCTCACCCAGAAAATGCACCCACCATTTCAACTTTTCACACTTTCGTCCGTGCACCACACCTTTCCTCCCCACAAAAACGCACCCACCAAAGCTGATTTTCAAATTCTCGTGGGTAACTTTTCCCCAATAACAAGAAAAAAAGCCGGCCCGCATTGCGGGTCGGCATACAAATCTACCTGAATTATAAGTTTTCCCAGAGTTTGCCCTGCTTTTCTTCACAGTACATACAACTATACATCGCATTTTTTAAATCAGTTAGAACGAAGACATGTTCCAGTTCCTGCTCGATGGATGTGATACATCTTGGGTTTCTGCAGTGAAGAACATTTGTAATGGTCTGTGGAAGCTTTAGTTCACGTTTTTCCACGAGAACTCCTTCTTCGATGATATCCACTGTGATGTTGTGATCGATGAAACCTAACACATCAAAATCTACGATATCTAATGGCCCTTCGACTTTAATGATATCCTTGCGGCCCATCTTTTTGCTACGTGCATTCTTAATAATGGCAATTTGACAATCTAATTTCTGAAGATTTAAATATTTGTAAATCGCCATAGAACGTCCTGCCTGAATGTGGTCTAGTACAAAACCATTATTAATCTGATCTACATTAATCATACTTCTACCTCCAATAACGTTAAAATCAATGCCATTCGCACATATACGCCATACTGAGCCTGTTTGAAATAAACAGCTCTTGGGTCGCTGTCCACTTCCACGGAAATTTCATTTACACGCGGCAGCGGATGAAGAACCAGCATGTCATCCTTTGCCAGTTTCATTTTTGCACGGTCAAGAATGAAGCTGTCCTTTAAGCGGATGTAATCTTCTTCGTTAAAGAAGCGTTCTCTCTGAACTCGAGTCATGTATAACAAATCAAGTTCACCAATCACATCTTCTAATTTTGTAACTTCCTTGTATTCGGCACCAGCCGCTTCTATATTTTCAATGATATAATCCGGAACACATAGTTCCTTCGGAGAAATCAGGATAAACTTTACATTTTCGTAGCGAAGCAAAGAATTAATCAGGGAATGAACGGTACGTCCGAACTTCAGGTCCCCACAAAGACCAATGGTCATGTTTCCCAGCTCCCCTTTTAAAGACTTCACTGTCAGTAAGTCTGTCAGTGTCTGTGTAGGATGCTGGTGTCCACCATCTCCTGCATTAATTACTGGGATTCGTGCATTTCTGGAAGCAACCAATGCTGCACCTTCTTTCGGGTGACGCATAGCACAAATGTCTGCATAACACGAAATCACCTGAATGGTATCTGCCACACTTTCCCCTTTTGCTGCCGAACTGGATGTAGCTTCGGAAAATCCCAAAACCTGACCTCCCAAGTTAAGCATTGCTGCTTCAAAACTAAGTCGCGTTCTAGTACTAGGTTCATAAAAAAGAGTTGCAAGTTTCTTTCCTTTACAGATTTCGCTGTATTTTTCAGGATTTTTTTCAATATCACCGGCAAGTTCCAAAAGCTTGTCCAATTCTTCTACTGAAAAATCCAAAGGACTAATTAAGTGTCTCATGAATTCCTCCTTGATTGTGTGTTTATCGTAATGAGTAAGGCTATAAGCCGGGTTATGTCTGGGATAATCATCTATCTAGGCACACCGTTACCAATGTGCTCAAGCGACCTACCCGAAAACTCGGCGGGCAACCTCAACGTTTTCTGTTCAGTCTTGCTTCGAATGGGGTTTACACTGACCCATGTTGTCACCAACATGGCGGTGGTCTCTTACACCACCATTTCATCCTTACCACACAAAGTGGCGGTTTTATTTCTGTTGCACTTTCCTGGGAGTCACCTCCACTGGCCGTTAGCCAGCATCCTGCCCTATGAAGCCCGGACTTTCCTCACCTGCGTACTTTCGCCAATAGCAGCTGCGATTATCCACCTTACTCAACTGTATACGTTATCATATTTTTCGTCATTATTCTATAGTTTTTTATTAGTTTTTTACTTAAAGAAATAACCTGTCAAAAGGTTCTCTTGATTGTTCGGGAAAGTCACAATTATAATTTTCCCAATACGCCTGCGATTTGATCCACAGTCTTCTGAATCACTTCCACATCGGCACTGTCATTCTTTCTTGCCCGGTCAAGAATTTGTTCGAACTTTTCCTTGCGAAGGGTTAAATATTCCTTCAGCACTTCATCTTTTTGTTCCATCAATTTCCGGCCAAACAATAACTCCTCTTCGGAAAATTGCGGTTCTTCACCGTGCACTACCTTCATGATTACATAGTACTTTCCGCCGTCCTGAAGCATTTGCTCCTCAGAAATCAAATATCCGTTTTCATTCAGATATTTTCGCAGGATTTCCGGATTCTTATGAGGCGATAAGATAAACTCCTGAACTGAGCCGTTCACCTTGGAATCCTTTAAAATCTGAACGATAAGTTCTCCGCCCATGCCGGCAATCACAACACTCTCTACCTGACCGGCTTCCAGTTTCTGCATTCCATTGGCCTGAGCGACAACGATTTGATCCTCGTATCCTTCGTTTTCCACATTGGCAATCGCCATGCGAATCGGTCCTTCGTTAATGTCCATGGCGTAGACCTTCGGTGAAATCTTATGTTCAATCAAATAAATCGGTACGTAGGCATGGTCTGTTCCAATATCCGCCGCCGTAAGTCCCGGGGTCACCATGTCGGCTACCGCTTTTAATCTCTTTGAAATCATTTTAAACTTCCTTTATGTCAATCGAATATAAATCTTTTGTAATTCATTCTGTTGCTTGATGATGTTCTGCAATTCCGCAATATCTGTCGCCTGTGCCGCCTTGTGTTCCAGGCTGGCTTTCTTGATTTTTTGCACAGCATCATTGATTGCCTTTTCCTGCTCGGCAATGCTTAAGTTCGCACGAATCGGCGATACAAACAGTTCCGCTACCTTTTTATGCTCCTCTTCTTCTCCGAAGCGGTTCATAATCTGAGCCGGATTCGCCTTTCCCTCTTCCATCTGTTCCCAGAAAATCCCGGCAACCTTTCGATAAAAATCATCAATGAAATCGTCCGGAGATAATACCTGCGCCACCTTAGCAAACCATTGACTCTGATCTAAAAGATATGCCAGAAGAATTCTCTGCGTCTGCACACTAGCATCTTCTTTCTTCAGTTTGCGTTCCTTTGGTGGAACCTCTTCCTGAGACTTTTCTTCCTTTCCCACATAGGAAAGTGCCTTCTTCCGGGTCAATTTAGACAATCCTTCTTTCGGAATATCGTATGTGTTACAAACAGCTTCCAGATAATTTTCCCGTTCCATCTCATCTTCAAAAGTCAGGAGCATTTCAGCCACCCGATTGTGAAACTCTGTCTTTTCCTGAGGATCCTCCAAATGATATTTTTTCTGTTCCTCTCCCACCTGGAAAATGAAAAAGTTTGTGGCGTTTTTAATGCGTTCCTCGTAAGCTTCTTTTCCCATATTCTTAATGAATTCATCCGGATCCTTGTAAGGCTTCATATTCAGCACCTTAATCGCCAATCCAGCGTCTTTTAGGTATGGAATGGCACGAAGTGCAGCCTTGGTTCCTGCCTCATCACTATCAAAGGTCAGAACGACCTCTTTTACATATCGCTTTATCAAGGATGCATGACGAAACGTGAACGCGGTTCCCAGTGCTGCCACAGCATTATTAAATCCTGCCTGATGCAGACTGATAACATCCATGTACCCCTCACAAATGAGCATATAATCCTTTCTGGAGCTTCTTGCCACATTTAACCCATAAAGGTTTCGACTCTTATCAAAAACCTTCGTTTCCGGTGAATTTAAGTATTTCGGCTTTGCATCGCCCATTACTCGTCCACCGAAGGCAATAACCCGGTTATTTGCGTCCATAATCGGGAACATAACACGATTCCAGAACTTATCTGTCACGCCTCGTTTTTCATCAAAGGTAAAGAGTCCGGTTTCCCTGAGTTCCTGATCCTGATATCCTTTCGACTTCAAATAACCGTAAAGGTTGTTACTGTATTTATCCGAATATCCTAGTCCAAACTTAACAATTGTTTCCTCAGATAGTGCACGCCCGGTCAGATACTCATAGGCATGCTTTCCACGGTCAGACTTCAACAGATAATGATAATACTTCGCTGCTTCCGTATTGATTTCAATAATCTTTGTTTTCAGATCATTGGCTTTCTTTGCTTCCTTAGAATATTCCTGCTGAGGTAATTCAATGCCCACGCGTTTAGCAAGAACCTGCATTGCCTCAATAAATGTATAATTTTCGTACTTCATCAGAAAGGAAATAACATTGCCTCCTTCACCACATCCGAAGCAGTAAAACATCTGCTTATGCGGAGAAACCGAAAAGGATGGAGATTTTTCATTGTGAAACGGGCAAAGTCCAAAATAGGAACTTCCCTTCTTCTGAAGTTTCACATAGTCTCCAATGACATCCACAATATCATTTTCTGTTCGTACCTGTTCTATAATCTCATCTGAGTAAAACATTCTGGTCTTCTCCTACTATTACAATTTCCAAAACTTTGGAACAAAAATCTTCTCAAACTGAGCAACGGAATACTGGTCGCTCATGCCGGCAATATAATCACAAACCACCTTTGCCTCTTTTTCTCCACGTTCCTTCATCAGGTACTGGAATTCTGCCGGTAACTGTTCCGTGTGCTCCAAATAATAAGTGTAGAGCTGAATCAACATCTCCTCCACTTTTACCTCTTCACTTTTTGCCAATGGATTTCGGTATACATTATCAAACATGTATGTTCGAAGTCCCATCATAGCCTGTTCTCCTTCCGGAGACATATGAATATCATTCTGATGAATGCTGTTATTTACTACATCATGAATCAGAAAATCCAAACGGTCCCTGGTGGAGTTTCCTAAAATATCCGTAAATTCCTTTGGAATATCTTCTTCACTGATAATCTTTCCGCGGATAGCATCATCAATATCATGATTAATATAAGCAATCTTATCCGACAGGCGGACAATCTTTCCTTCCAACGTGGACGGTTTTCCGCTGGTTCGATGATTAACCATTCCGTCCCGGACTTCCTTGGTCAGGTTAAGCCCTCTCCCGTCCTTTTCCAACAATTCCACCACGCGAATACTCTGCTCGTAATGCTTAAACCCGTACTCACACACACTGTTCAAAGCCCGCTCTCCTGCATGACCGAAGGGAGTATGTCCCAAGTCATGTCCCAAGGCAATGGCCTCGGTCAAATCCTCGTTTAACCGCAGAGACTTTGCAATGGTTCTTGCAATCTGTGAGACTTCCAGCGTATGTGTCAATCTCGTTCGATAATGGTCTCCCATAGGTGCCAGAAAGACCTGAGTCTTATGCTTTAAGCGACGAAAGGCTTTACTATGAATAATCCGGTCTCTGTCACGTTGATATTCTGTTCGCATATCACTAGGTGCTTCTTGCCGGTCACGTCCCTGACAGTTTACACTAAGGGATGCATAAGGACTCAAAATCTGAACTTCTAACTGCTCATTTTGCTCTCTAATATTCATAGTACCCTCCTTTTACCCACAGATATAATAATTATACTATAAAAATCCCCTAAAAAAAAGTAATGCCTTTCATTCCCCAAAAACTTTTTTTCAAAAAATCATAAAAAACCTTCTTTTTTTGTTGACACAAGACAGTAATTATGATAATATTTTTCTTGCGTTTGAAAACGTATGCGGAAGTGTCGGAACTGGCAGACGAGCAAGACTAAGGATCTTGTGAGCATTGCGCTCGTGTGGGTTCAAGTCCCAT
>CACXEU010000040.1 GCA_902766735.1 uncultured Lachnospiraceae bacterium | reverse complement strand
TGCCGGCGTGGCGGAACTGGCAGACGCGCAGGACTTAAAATCCTGTTGTAGCAATACAGTACCGGTTCGATTCCGGTCGCCGGCATTAAGAAGATGTAGTTTGAAGACTGCATCTTTTTTAAATTATGAAAAAGGATGAAGAGGAATATTATGAGAGTAGGTTTTGGTTGCGATCACGCTGCAATTGATTTAAAGAATGAATTGGTTGCATATATGACAGAAAAGGGATATGAGTGTGTAGACTACGGAACAAACTATGATGAAAACGGAGAAATCATTAAATGTGATTATCCACAGAAGGGGCAGGAAGTCGGTGAAGCAGTAGCTTCCAAGGAAGTGGACTATGGCGTATTGATTTGTGGGACAGGAATTGGAATTTCCTTGTCAGCGAATAAGGTTCCGGGGGTTCGAGCAGCAGTATGTAGTGAACCATATTCTGCAAGACTTACGAAACAGCATAATGATGCTAATATTATTGCCTTTGGTGCCAGAGTTGTTGGTACGGAATTAGCAAAAATGATTCTGGATGAATTCTTTGGTGCAGAGTTCGAAGGTGGCAGACATAAAACCCGCGTGGATATGATTGCCGATATTGAAGCAAAATATTGTAAGTAATTAAAACATATAATAAAGAAAGTGAGCCTTGACAGAGGCTCTTTTTCTTTATATAATGACTTTATCGCGTTAAAGTGTAACGGTTTAAAGCACAACACTTTAAATAATAAAGCCAGAGTTCTCATGTAAATCTGGTAAAAATGGAGGAAATTAAAATGACAACAACAGCAATACTAAGTGGAGTGATGTTAGTAATTTTCTTTACGGTCATGATTTTAGTTGGTTATGGCGCAAGAAAAGAAGCAACCGATGTAAATGGATTCGTATTAGGTGGACGTTCCGTAGGACCTTGGCTGACTGCCTTTGCATTCGGAACATCCTACTTCTCAGCGGTAATCTTTGTGGGTTACGCAGGACAGTTCGGATGGAACTTTGGTATGTCTGCCACTTGGGCAGGGTTGGGAAATGCCTTTATCGGATCCCTTCTGGCATGGAACATCTTAGGAAGAAGAACTAGGGTTATGACACAGCATTTGGATGCAAAGACAATGCCTGATTTCTTTGGAAAAAGATTTCAGTCCACACCATTAAAGGTGGCTGCATCAGTCATCGTATTCATCTTTTTGATCCCATATACAGCATCTCTTTACAATGGGTTATCCAGCCTTTTCGGAATGGCATTTGACATTCCTTACTGGGTAATCATCATCGTAATGGCAGTGCTTACAGGGGTATACGTAATTGTTGGTGGATATATGGCCACTGCCATCAATGACTTTATCCAGGGGGTAATTATGCTCTTTGGTATTGCAGCAGTAATCTATTCTGTAATTCAGGACAATGGTGGATTGGTAGAATCCATGAAGGGACTTTCAGTAATCAGCGGTGACGCAGGTTGGAACGGAGCGTATTCATCCTTCTTCGGACCGGATCCATTGGCATTGCTGTTCGTAGTAATTTTAACATCTCTTGGTACCTGGGGACTTCCACAGATGGTGGGAAAATTCTATGCAATCAAGAGCGAACATGATATTCATAAAGGAACTGTTATTTCCACAATCTTCGCAATCGTTGTAGCTGGTGGATGCTACTTCCTCGGTGGATTCGGAAGATTATATGAGGATAAGATTACTTATGTACTGAAGGTTAAGAATGGAGTTGCAGTAGAAACACCATTGTTTGATACCATTGTACCAGCAATGCTTTCAACACTTCCTGCAGCAGTTATCGCAGTTGTAATCGTATTGGTGTTATCTGCATCCATGTCAACACTTTCATCATTAGTGTTAACATCCAGTTCCACATTTACATTGGATGTAATCAATCCATTAAGCAAAAAGGAAATTACAGAAAAGAAGCAGGTAAGTATTATGAGAATCTTTATCGTATTCTTCATTGCGGTATCTGCAATCATTGCCATCGTTAAGGATGCATATCCAACAGTGACATTTATCGCACAGATGATGGGTGTTTCCTGGGGAGCTTTGGCAGGAGCGTTCCTTGCACCATTCCTTTATGGTTTGTATTGGAAAGGAATCACTAAAGTTTCAACAATTGTATGTTTTATTTGGGGATGTGCAATTGCTATCTTCCAGATGATAATTACATTAGCAGGAATTGATGTAACAGGATGGGGAACAATCCTTTCCTATATCTTTAAGTCATCAATCAATTCCGGTGTAGTTGCAATGGTCGGTGGATTAATCCTCGTGCCGGTAGTCAGCTTATTTACAAAGAAACAGGAAGAAAAAGAATTAGACGAAATCTTCAGCTGCTACAACAAACACGTTGACACCACAGCCGGCGAATACTTGGAATAAACAATGAGATAAATAAACAGAAAAAGACACAGCCCTCGTGCTTGCACGAAGGGCTGTGTCTTTTTCTGTTTATTTGACGAATGTCATCCAGCGAGAACGAAGTTTGAGCTGGATATCTCATTGTTTATTCCAAAGTTTATTCCAGGGGGGAGGCAGTCGAGTGAAAATGTTGCGACAATCCCACAGCAACTGATTGTTTTCAAAAAAACAAAAAAGTGGTATGATACTAAGGCGTATGTTTAGAAGGAGGAAATAATGAAAAAAGGATTGGCAGTATTGATGGCAGGGACATTAATGATTTCCCTTGCAGGCTGTGCTTCTTCTGAAAAGAAAGAAAAGCAGACAGAGGTCACTACGGAGATGGAAGCTACCACAGTGGTTGAAACTACAATAGAAGAAACTACCACAGAGGTGGAAACGACTACCGTGGAAGAGACTACGACAGAGGCACCGACGAAGGCGGCACATCCATCCAAGGAATCAAAATGTAAATCTCCACAGGCGGCAATCAAGCCGGTTTGTAAAGGGTTCATGAATGGAGATATTGACGAGATGATGAGTACCTTCCCAAGCGACTTGTTGGAATATAAATCCATGAAAGCGGTCAGGGGAGAATTAAAAGATGTCCTTAGTCAGCTGAAAGAAATGAAAGCGGAAGGAATGTCCTATAAGGTATCTGTGGGAGACGTTGGGGAACCAAGTTCTACGACCGTAGACGGACTGAATCAGGAATTTGAAGACTTAGGAGTTGATTTTCGCGTTTCAGAAATCAAGAGTGTGGCAATGGCAGCGACTGTTTCGGTGGGAGAAGAATCCGTGACACAGGATGTTATGACCTGTGTAGCAGGAAAAATTGGAAAGTACTGGTATTTCATTACCGTTGAATAAAGACAAAAGAATATTTCTATAAAAAAGAAAGGATGGAAAAAATATTGGAAAACAAAAAGATTATGCTTGGAAATGAAGCAATTGCCCGTGGCGCATGGGAAGCAGGAGTAAAAGTATCTTCAGCTTATCCGGGTACTCCAAGTACAGAAGTTAGTGAGAATTTAGTAAAATATGAGGGAGTGTATTCTGAGTGGGCACCGAATGAAAAGGTTGCAACAGAAGTTGCTATCGGTGCATCTCTTTCCGGAGTACGTTCTATGACCATGATGAAGATGGTTGGTTTGAACGTTGCAGCAGATCCGTTATTCACTATGGGATATATTGGTGTCAATGGTGGTATGGTATTAGTTGTAGCTGACGATCCGGGAATCTACAGCTCACAGAATGAGCAGGATACCAGAATGATTGGTCGTGCTGCTATGGTACCGGTTGTGGAACCATCTGACAGTGAAGAAGCCAGAGTATTTACAAAGAAGGCTTATGAATTATCTGAAAAATACGATACACCGGTTATTTTAAGAACCACAACAAGACTTGCACATTCTCAGGGACTTGTAAACTTAGAAGATCGTGTGGAACCAGCAGATAAAGTATATGAGAGAAATATTGCAAAAAATGTCATGATGCCGGGAAATGCCATTAAACGTCATGTCTTCGTAGAACAGAGACTGAAGCAGATGGCAGAAGATGCATGTACTTTGGACATTAATAAAGTAGAATATAAGGATACCAAGATTGGTGTAATTACCAGTGGTATTCCATATCAGTACGTAAAGGAAGTTCTTCCGGAAGCATCTGTACTGAAGTTAGGATTGGTTCATCCATTGCCAAAGAGCTTAATTAAGGAATTTGCTGAAAAGGTTGACCGTCTCATTATCGTGGAAGAATTGGAACCGGTAATTGAAGAACAGGTTCGCGCTATGGGCATTGAATGTGATGGTAAGAACATCTTCACAGTACAGGGTGAATACAGTGCAAACATGCTTCGTGAAAAAGTTCTGGGAGAAAAGGTTGAAGTGGCTCAGCCTGCAGAAGCACCTGCAAGACCACCAATTCTTTGCCCGGGATGCCCGCATAGAGCAACTTATTCTGTATTGAAGAAATTAAAGATTCATGCAGCCGGAGATATTGGATGTTACACTCTTGGTGCTGTAAATCCATTAGGAGTTGTAGATACAACAGTATGTATGGGATCTTCCATTTCCACATTGCACGGAATGGAAAAGGCAAAAGGAAAAGAATATGTTAAGAATTGGGTTGCTGTAATCGGTGATTCCACATTCCTTCATACCGGTGTGAACTCATTGATGAACATGGTTTACAATAAGGCAACAGGAACTGTAATCATCTTAGACAATTCTACAACAGGTATGACCGGTCATCAGGATCATCCGGCTACAGGAAAGACTCTTTCCGGAGAAGAAGCTAATGTTGTATTGTTGGATGAACTGTGTAAGGCACTTGGAGTTAAGAACGTAACAGTGGCAGACCCATTTGACATTAAGAAATTTGAAGAAATTGTTAAGACTGAGGTTGCTAAAGATGAAGTTTCCGTCATCATTGCGCAGTCACCTTGTGCGTTATTAAAGAGCTACACTCCTGCAGGAAAATGCTTTGAAATTCCTGAAAAATGTAAGAAGTGTGGTATGTGCTTGAAGGCAGGATGTCCTGCAATCACAAAGAAAGAAGATGGAACCATTGCCATCGACCAGACATTATGTAACGGTTGTGGACTTTGCATGAGCAACTGTCCATTTGATGCAATTGGATTAAAGAAGAGAGGTGAGTAAGGATGGCAGAAACAAAGAACATTATGATTGTTGGTGTAGGAGGTCAGGGAACCTTACTTACCAGTAGAATCTTAGGTGGAATGACTGTTGCGGCAGGGTATGATGTGAAACTTTCAGAGGTTCACGGAATGGCGCAACGTGGTGGTAGTGTAGTTACTTATGTACGTTATGGTGATGAAGTGGCAGAACCAATCGTGGAAGAAGGACAGGCAGATGTACTGATTTCCTTTGAACGTTTGGAAGCACTTCGTTATGCACACTTCCTGAAAAAAGACGGTGTTATCATTGTCAATGATCAGAGAATTGACCCGATGCCGGTTGTTACCGGGGCAGCACAGTATCCGGAAAACATTATTGAAGATTTGAAGAAGGATCATAAGGTCATTGCAGTAGATGCCATGGCAGAAGCATTGGAAATGGGAAATTCCAGAGTATTCAATGTAATTATTCTTGGCGTTGCTGCAAAGCATATGGATTTTGAAAAAGATATGTGGATTGAAGTGATTAAAAAGACTGTTCCACCAAAAACAATTGATATTAATGTGGCTGCTTTTGAAAAGGGCTACGAAATCGGATAAGTAAGAAGGGAGTACCGCAGGGTGCTCCCTTTTCAAAGAAAGGACTGAAAAATGATTATAGATACCCATGCACATACGTTCCCGGATCACATTGCTTACAATGCACTGCGAAAGATGGAACAGGAGATTTTTAATTCCCAGGGCTTCGTAGTGAAGGCTGCCCGGACAGGAACCGTCGATGACTTATCCAAAGCATCCATAGAGGCGGGGATTGACATTACCTTAGTGTGCCCGGTGGCAACCAATGTGCGACAGCCGGAGAAAATCAATCGACTTTCGGTAGAACTAAACAAAGACACAGAGAAACATCATCTGTTTAGTCTGGGGGCAATTCATCCGGATTGCACGAATTACAAGGAGATTCTGGATGAAATTGTGGCAATGGATTTTAAAGGAATCAAGCTTCATCCGGACTATCAGAATGTAGATTTTGATGATGAGCGGTACCTCCGGATTATGGATTATGCGGCAAATAAGGACCTGGTCATTATCACCCATGCAGGAGAGGATGTGGGACTTCCGGGGACAGTGCATTGCACGCCGAATAAGGTGCTTGAAGTCTGGAAACACATTCAACCGGAAAAACTGGTGTTAGCCCATATGGGTGGCTGGCGGAAATGGGATGAAGTAGAAGAAAAACTGATTGATTTACCGGTATACTTTGATACGGCAGTTTGCGGTCGCAAGGACATTCCAATCCATATTGAAAAAGAACAGCTGGTGCGTATGATTCGTTGCCATGGAGTAAAGCGGGTGTTATTTGGAACAGACAGTCCATGGTATGACCAGCAGGAAGCACTGGCGGATTTGAGGAACTCCGGATTGACGGAAGAAGAACTGGAACTGGTGTTGGGAGAAAATGCGAAGAAACTGTTTGGGTTTTAGAATTGGAGTGGTTTCTGCTGATAAAAATTATCATTTGGAAGGAGAGAACGAAAATGAGTAAAAAATCAATTGTTATACATATAGTTGGCGCAGCTATTATCCTTTTGGGACTAGTGGAATCAATTAACTACAATCGAAAGGTATTGTCTAGAGCAAATAATATAGAACCAATGGATTTAGTGTCCTGGGGAATTGGAATAATGATATCATTAGCGATTGCGCTTCTTCTTGTAGCGGGAATATACGGAATGAAAAGTATTTATGCGCTATACTGCAAGGTAGCCGGAACTGTAACAGGTATCTTTCTCACGAGCATTCGTTTAGCTAGTGAACATATAAGTATGAATATGCAATCGTATCTAAAAGTGTTAGTATCATTTACTTGTACGTTACTTTTTGTGATTTTTCTTCTGCTGTATGTAGGTAAAGTAACCAATATGTTGGTGACTATGATTGTGACATCTATTTGTTGTGTGATTCCGGGAATTCTTAGCCTTATGGAATTTGTTCAAATTGTGGGTCTTCATTTGGGGTATTGCATTGGTTATGTACAATTTTTGATTCAAATACTTTTGAACGTATCGGTAATTGTAGCAATTATCTGGTGTGTGGAAAATGACCGAAAGGCAGAAGCAGTTGTTGAGAAAAATAACTCAGAACAATAGATTGTTTGGTTGGATTCCGTTTGGCTGACATTCTTGACGGGGAGAGCGATTTTTCCTATAATATAGTTTAGGACTTTAAAGTAATGAAAAGGTACGGAAACTTAGTAAAAAGGAGAAAATACAAATGCCAATTACAGAAATATTGGAAAGAAATGCCAGAGAATATGCCAATGATGTATGCCTGGTAGAAATAAATCCTGAAATTCAGGAAAAGAGAAGAGTGACCTGGAGAGATTATGAGCTGATTGAACCAGATACTCGCCATCATTACAGACGAGAAATCACATGGCATGTTTTTAATGAAAAAGCAAACCGTGTTGCAAATCTTTTATTAAGCCGTGGAATCCAGAAGGGAGACAAGGTTGCTATCTTAATGATGAACTGTCTGGAGTGGCTTCCGATTTACTTCGGAATTTTGAAAACCGGAGCATTGGCTGTGCCGATGAACTTCCGCTTTGATTCAGAGGAAATCAAGTACTGTTTGGACTTGGCCGAGGTAGATGTGTTGATTTTTGGACCGGAATTTGTAGGTCGTGTTGAAGAAATTGTGGATGAAATTGATGAAAAGAGAATTTTGTTCTATGTGGGTGGAGATTGTCCTACTTTCGCAGAGGATTACGATAAGTTAGCAGCAAACTGTTCATCCCTGTCACCGGAAATTACACTGACCGATGAAGATGATGCGGCAATTTATTTTTCATCCGGAACCACAGGATTCCCGAAAGCAATTCTGCACAATCACGAGAGTCTGATGCATGCTGCAAAGGTAGAACAGAATCATCATGGACAAAGCAAGGATGATGTGTTCCTTTGCATTCCACCACTTTACCATACTGGTGCGAAAATGCATTGGTTTGGAAGCCTTTTAACCGGTGGAAAAGCTGTATTATTAAAAGGAGTAACTCCAAAGACCATTTTGGAAACTGTATCCAATGAAGGTTGTACCATTGTATGGCTTTTAGTTCCTTGGGCGCAGGATTTATTACTGGCTCTGGATCGCGGAGAATTGAAATTATCTGATTATAAATTAGATCAGTGGAGACTGATGCACATTGGTGCTCAGCCGGTTCCGCAGAGTCTGATTAAACGTTGGAAGGAATACTTCCCGAAACATCAGTATGATACAAACTATGGACTGTCCGAATCCATTGGACCTGGTTGCGTTCATCTTGGTGTGGAAAATATTCATAAGGTTGGAGCAATTGGAATTCCGGGTTATGGATGGGAAGCGAAGATTGTTTCGCCGGATGGCGCGGAGGTGCCACAGGGAGAAGTTGGAGAATTGATTGTAAAGGGGCCGGGAGTGATGACCTGTTATTACAATGATGAGAAGGCGACTGCTGAAACTATTAAGTGCGGATGGCTTTACACAGGAGATATGGCAGAGAAGGATGAAGATGGATTTATTTATCTGGTAGACCGTAAGAAAGATGTGATTATTACCGGAGGAGAAAATCTTTATCCGGTTCAGATTGAAAACTTCTTAAGCAAACATCCGAAAATTAAGGATGTAGCTGTTATCGGATTAGCAGACGAACGCCTTGGGGAAATTGCTGCAGCAATTATTGAACTGAAACCGGATACGGAGTGTACTGAGGAAGAAATCAATACATTCTGCAAGGAACTTCCAAGATACAAGAGACCGAAAAAGATTATCTTTACCCAGGTTCCGAGAAATGCTACCGGTAAAATTGAGAAGCCAAAGCTTCGTGAAATGTACAATAGCGTGAACTTGGTTGACGCACAGAATAAAGCGTAAGAAGTAATAGGGGTGCTGAAGGCACTCCTATTTATTTGTGAAAAGGGAAAGGAGATTATTGTGAAAAAAACAATGTTAAAAATTTTAGGGACATCTATTGTGTGCATTGTGATGATGTTATGCAGGTCTCTGATGGTAGAAAACAAGGTCAGTGCAGGGGCTGCGCCGGGAGGAAGTGTTCTTCTCGAGGATTTAAACCAAGCAAATCTATTAGTGGTTCAGATTGCAGATTATCCGATGCCCACAGGGACGTTAGTGAAGACTGGAGAACTTCCAACCAATGGAAGATATCATTTTTATGATGATGGAATTCTATATGTTTTTCCGCAACGCGATTTTTCTTTAGATCGAATTCCGGAGGAGATTGCTCAAGACACAAAGAAAATGTATATTATATTTCCTCAATACGATGGACCGTGGGAAGTATGTTTACATAAATCAAACACTTTTGTGAATCTGGAAGAGGTGGTATTTCCGAGGAACATATATCAAATCTCGAGAGCTGCATTTTCCGAATGTGGCAAGTTGTCAAAAGTTACCTTTGGCGGAAGTGTGCAGATGATAGGCGAGGAGGTTTTCTATGCATGCAAAAGTTTATCTGAAATCAATCTTCCGGAAGGCGTGCGGACATTAGGCGATAAGGCATTCTATGGATGTTCAAGTTTATCAAAAATTGAGATTCCGGAAAGCGTGGCAAATATTGGAACGAATGTGTTTGGTAGATGTGAGGCATTGGAAGAAATAAAATTATCGTGTTCACTGGATGCCAGTGGCATTTCGGCACCAAAGTTAAGGAAAGTCACTTTAACAAAGGGAAGTGGACAGATGTATCAATATTATGGCAATACACCGTGGAGAAAAAATGATCAGACCCTGGAAGAAGTCGTATTGGAAGATGGAATAGAAAATATAAGTTGTAACGCTTTTCAAGACATGGAGTGTATGACTCAAATATCAATTCCGAGCAGTGTGACCAGTATTGGAGCGTCTGCTTTTGAGGAGTGCTTTTGTTTGCAAGATGTAACAATTCCGGAGGGAGTGACAAGGCTTGAAGATGAAACGTTCAGACGCTGTCAAAGTTTGGAAAAAATCGAGCTTCCGGAAGGTATAACTGCGATTGGTTCATCTGCTTTTGAGGGGTGTAGTAGTTTGGAAGAACTAGTAATTCCGGAAGGGGTGTCCGATATTGGCTCATCTGCTTTCAGTGGGTGTGTAATGTTAGAGGAACTTGTCCTTCCGAAAGGTCTTACAAGGATTGAAGAGAATCTGTTTCGTGGTTGTAGTAGTCTGGAAGAATTGGCGATACCGGCCGGAGTGTCTAACATTGGTCCATCTGCGTTTAGCGGGTGTGCAATGTTAGAAAATCTTGTTCTCCCGGAAGGGATCACAAGTATTGAGGAAAATCTGTTTCGTGGCTGCAGTTCATTAAAAGAATTGGATATCCCAAGTGGAGTGACAAGCATATGTGGTTCCACTTTTAATGGTTGCAGTAGTTTAAAAAAGATTTCATTGCCACAAGAATTGGAAAGAATAGAAAGCTATGCTTTTGCAAATTGTGAAGAGCTTCTTGAAATAAACCTTCCGGAAAGTCTGACAAGTATCGGGAGCGGAGCGTTCTCAGGATGTAGTAGTATGGAAAAAATCATAATCCCAGAGAGCGTGACAAAAATTGAAGAAGAAACATTTTATAATTGTACAGCGTTAACAGAGGTAGAAATTCCGAATAGCGTAACTAGAATTGGAAGTAATGCCTTTGAAAACTGCGTGTTTTTACTTAAATTAACCATGCCATGCTCGGTGGATGCAAGTGTTTTTAATGTTGAAGATTTGGAAGAATTGGTGCTGACGAAAGGAACGGGAGTGATGGCTGACTATACAATTATAACCTGTCAAAACACGCCGTGGTACAGGAGCAGAAATTCCATTGGAAAAATAGTTTTACAGGAGGGAATTCGCCACATCGGAAATTATGCTTTTGCCAATCAAAAAAACATAACGACAATGACTATACCGAATACAGTGACAAGTATAGGAAGCTATGCGTTTAGAAATTGTCGGTCTCTGAAAAAAATTGTAATGCCAGACTCCCTGACTCAGATTGGAAAAGGTGTTTTTTCCAGTGATGATCAGTTAGTGATGGCTGTTTATAGTGATTCCTATGCAGAAACATATGCACTTGATAATAATATTGATTATGTACTTATTAATCCGCAGGAAGATTCAGGAGAGGAAGACAATAAAGAGGTTTGTGTGGAAGGGTACCAGATTAGTTCTACCTTAGGCGGTGTACGAACAATTGGTTCGGTTCCGAAAACAATTGATGGAAAAGAGGTTGTTGGAAGAGGAATCGTCTATGCACTGGCAGAGGTAGAAGGAAAACCAACCGGAATCACAGACTGTGATATGGAGATTGGTTCGGACAACGAATTTATTAAAGACTATATTGTTCCAAAGGATTCGTTCATCCGGATGGAGACAATGAATCCGGAACGAGATTATTTTTCGGTGACAATGCTTTTTGCAAATGAAGGAACGCGGAAAGAGTTTGAGGCCATCTATAAAGTGCGAATTTATGCGAGATTATCAGATGGTACGGTTGTATATAGTGCGGTAAAGGATTATTCCATTTATGAAATCAGTCAATATCTTTTTAAGAATCAGATGATGAGCACCAGAAGTGGTCATAATTATTTGTATTTAAAGATTTTGACCGCAGTGAATCCGCAGTATGAATATGTGGACTACCTTTGGAATAAAGAGGTGGTTGCTTCGAAATAAAAACAGTTGAAAAAATATAGAATGTTATTATCAAAATATACCGAAGATTGAAGTTTTGTTTATGAACTTTGTCTTCGGTTTTTTATTTTTTTAGAAGAGTAAAAATCTTATTGACATCCCCAATAAAACACTATATGATTAATCAGTATTTCTAAACTTTTTGTTTAATATATGAAAACTAAAGAGGGAACTATGGATATAGGAAATAAAATTAAGGAACTGCGAATTCAGAAGAATCTGACTCAGGAGGAACTGGCGGACAGGGCGGAGCTCACAAAGGGATTTATCTCTCAGGTGGAGCGAAATCATACATCGCCGTCCATTGCCACGTTGGTGGACATTCTCCAATGTCTGGGAACGGATCTGAAGCATTTCTTCAGTGATGATGAAGATCGTCAGGTTGTTTTTAAGAAGGAAGATTTCTTTGAAAAAATCGATGAGGAATTAAAACATCGGATTACGTGGATTGTTCCCAATGCTCAGAAGAATGAAATGGAACCAATTCTGTTGGAATTACAACCGGGAGGAAGCAGCTACGAGCATCCGCCATTTGAAGGAGAAGTGTTTGGATATGTGCTGAAGGGAAATGTAAAATTGACCATTGGTGAAAAGCAGTTCAAGGTTAAAAGGGGAGAGGCTTTTTATTATCCCGCAAATAACAGTTATTCACTAAAAAGCGAACGGGGAGCGCAGATTCTTTGGATTAGCAGTCCGCCGGCATTTTAATAAAATTGAAGAAAAGGAAGAGAAGATGAGCAATACAATTATTGAATTAAAAAACATTACAAAAACCTTTGATGACCAGCAGGTGTTAAAAGGAATTGATTTGAATATTCATGAAAAGGAATTTTTGACGTTATTGGGGCCAAGTGGATGTGGAAAAACGACGATTCTTAGAATTATTAGTGGATTTGAGGATCCGGATGGTGGCCAGGTGATTTTTGAGGGAAAAGATATTGCGAAGCTTCCGCCATATAAAAGAGAAGTCAATACAGTATTTCAGAAGTACGCACTGTTTCCATTTTTAAATGTGTACGATAACGTTGCATTCGGATTAAACCTGAAAAAAATGGATAAAGCAGAGATTGCAAAAAAAGTGAAGGAAATGCTGAAACTGGTAGGACTCAGTGGTTATGAAAAGCGTGATGTCACTTCTTTATCCGGTGGACAGCAGCAGCGTGTGGCAATCGCCCGTGCCCTGGTCAATGAACCAAAGGTACTTTTGTTAGATGAACCGCTCAGCGCCCTGGATGCGAAACTTCGAAAAGAAATGCAGGTGGAATTAAAGAAGATTCAGAAGGAAGTTGGAATCACATTTATTTTCGTAACCCACGATCAAGAGGAAGCATTGTCCATGTCAGATACCATTGTTGTTATCAATGAGGGAATCATTCAGCAGATTGGTACGCCGATGGATATTTACAATGAACCACAGAACCGCTTTGTGGCAAACTTTATTGGAGAATCCAATATTATTTCCGGAAATATGTTAAAGGACTGTCTGGTACAGTTTGATGATGCACAGTGGGAATGTGTTGATAAGGGCTTTAAGGAAAACGAAGAAATCGATGTGGTACTGCGTCCGGAAGATATGCGTATCGTATCTCCTCAGGAGGGCAAAGTTTCTGGACCGATTACTTCTAAGGTGTTTATGGGGGTTCATTACGAATATCTGGTAAAAACAAAGTATCGAAACTATAAGGTGCACACTACGGAAAATATTGAGGTGGGAAAAGAAGTGGGATTAACCATTGACCCGTTTGATATTCAGGTAATGCACGCAAATTCTATTAATAGTTAGGAGACGGAAATGAGACATTTTAAAGGATTGGCGAAGCCTTATGTAGTATGGTCGTTTTTATTGATTGTACTTCCGCTGATTATGATTATTCTTTACTCCATAACTACGGAAGGAAATTCGCTTTTAACAATACATTTTTCATTAGATAATTTTAAGAAAATTTCAGATCCGATATACTTAAGTGTATTTTGGAAGTCATTGCAGATCGGTTTTGTGACCACTGCGATTTGTCTGATGCTGGCATATCCGTTGGCATATTTTATTGCAAAGTTTGACGAGACATCTCAAAGTATTCTGATTTTGATTGTAACCATCCCAATGTGGATCAATACATTACTTCGAACCTATGCGTGGATTAGCCTGTTGTCAGACAATGGAATCATTAACGGATTGCTGAAGGCATTGGGCCTTAATGAACAGACGATGATGTATACCAACTTTTCTGTTATCATCGGTCTTGTTTGTGACTTGTTGCCTTTTATGGTAATTCCAATTCATACATCCTTGGCAAAGATGGATCATTCCATGGTGGAAGCAGCTGGTGATTTGGGAGCAAACCGACTGAAAACATTCACGAAAGTTATTTTCAAGTTATCCTTACCGGGAGTGATTAGTGGTGTGACATTGGTGTTCCTGCTGTCCATCTCCAGCTTCGTTATTCCGGTATTGCTTGGCGGACATCAGTATGTTCTCATAGGTAACTTGATTGAAAACCAGTTCATCTCTGTAGGAGATTGGAACTTTGGTAGTGCGATTTCCGTGATTCTTGCAGTGGCAATTTTATTGCTGATGGGAGTCATGAAGAAGATAGACAATGATGACAATGGAGGTGAGAAATAGTGAAAAAGAAACTTTCCATTGGACCAAAACTTTATATTGTTTTGTGCTTTATCTTTTTATATTTGCCGATTGCCATTACAATGTTTTTCTCTTTCAACTCATCAAAATCCTTGACAAAATTCACGGGATTTTCACTGCGTTGGTATCAGAAATTATTGACGGACCAAAACATTCTGTCGGCAGTCTATGTATCCATCAGTATTGCCATTATTTCCACGCTGATTTCCACGGTGTTGGGAACTATTACATCCATCGGTCTTTCCCGAAGCAGAAAAGTGTTGAAGGAGTGGATTTTAAATGTAAACAATATGCCGATTATGAATCCGGATATTGTAACAGCTATCGGACTGATGATTTTATTTACCTCTGCCCGCATGGAGCGAGGATATATTACCATGCTTTTGGCGCATATTGCATTTTGTACGCCATATGTAATTACCAGTGTTTATCCAAAGGTGCGAAGCATGGATCACAATCTGGCAAACGCAGCAATGGACTTAGGGGCAACACCGGGTCAGGCCATGACCAAAGTCATTCTGCCAATGTTAAAACCGGGAATTTATGCCGGAATGCTTTTGGCATTTACCATGTCCCTGGATGACTTTGTCGTATCCTATTTCGTAACCGGAAATGGAGTATCAAACATCTCCATCGTGGTATACAATATGACGAAGCGAACAAACCCGACCATTAATGCGTTATCAACCTTATTGATTTTGGTGGTTGTCATTATTATCATTCTGGTGAATGTAATTCCATACCTTTCTAAGAAGCATCGCGGAAAAGAAGTGGAAATGGAAAACACCGGAAAGTCCAGACTAAAACACCTGGCAACAGCTCTCGCAGGCGTGGGAATTATTTGTCTGGCTGGGGTTATGGTATATAAGTATGCGGCAATTTCCAAAAAACCGGTTCTTCGTGTATTTAATTCCGGGGAATATATTGATACGGAATTGCTGACCCGATTTGAAAAAGAAAATCATTGTAAGGTGGTTTATGAAACCTTTGATTCCAATGAATCCATGTATACGAAACTGGAAAGTGGTGCAGAATATGACATTATTATTCCGTCAGACTACATGATTGAAAAACTGATTGAAGAAAAGTATCTTCAGGAAATTGATTGGAATAAAATAAAAAATAAAGATGCAATCATTCCGGAACTTTTAGGAAAAGAGTTTGATCCGGAAAGTAAGTACGGAGTACCTTATTACTGGGGCACAGTGGGAATCTTATATGATAAGAATATTGTGGATGAGAAGGATCTGCAGCAGGGCTGGGAAATTCTCAACAATGAAAAGTACAAGGGACAGATTTACATGTATGATTCAGAACGAGATTCCTTTATGGTGGCTTTAAAAGCACTGGGTTATTCCATGAATACGGATAAAAAGTCAGAATTAAATGCTGCATATCAGTGGTTGATTGACCAGCGGGATTCTATGGAGCCGGTTTATGTAGGTGATGACGTAATTGATAATATGATTTCCGGCAACAAGGCAATGGCAGTCGTTTATTCCGGAGATGGTGCATACATTATTTCAGAAAATGAAAATATGGATTTCTTTGTACCGGATCAGGGAACCAATGTCTGGACAGATGCCATGGTTATGACAAAGTACTGTGACAATACGGACTTAGCATATCAGTTTATGGACTTCTTCCTTCAGGAAGATGTGTCAGTACAGAACACAGAATATATCGGCTATGACAGTGCGGTAAAGACGACTTATGAATATTATCGTGACGAAGAATATGCTGACAACAACGGATGTGCACCGGATACATCGAATCCGAAAAATGAAGAGTTTAAGAATCAGGAAAAAGAAATCAAGGCTTTCAGTGCGAACTTATGGACAAAAGTGAAGTCAAAATAAAATTTTTTCTTGACAAATGGTTGATAATAAGATAAGATAGCAGAGCAGTCGAGAGAGAAAACTTGATTGTTCTGTTATTTGCGGGTGTAGTTCAGTGGTAGAACACCAGCCTTCCAAGCTGGATATGTGGGTTCGATTCCCATCACCCGCTTTTTTAAACCCCTCAGGAAATTCCTGAGGGGTTTTTGATATGTAGGCGCAAAAAAGGGGCAGTAAAACCGCCCCTAGTGAAATACTATAATGAATTTTCTAATTCTTTTTTCTGATATACACGAACATGTTCAATCTCAAATAAGAATGGTAAGGCACTGTCATCCACCGGACCACCTAATCCACCGCCTACTGCAGTATTCATGATGAGGAAGAATGGCTTGTCAAATGGCCAGGCGTCATAGCCCTGATCTTCCGGGTCGTCAGTTTTGTTATAGCGACAGTAGCTTTCTCCGTCGATGAAAAATTCAAAGGAGTCCGGGGTCCATTCCATGGAGTAGTCATGGAAGTTGTCAAAAAATCCTTCGTCAAAATCGACCACGGTAGTATATGGAATGGTGTCGTGACGGGTGTGGTTGTGACGACCGGAGTGCAAACTGAATAACGCACTATTTGGTCGCCGGCCGATGTGTTCTATTAAATCAATCTCGCCACAGTTTGGCCAACGGTCTTTGATATCCGGCTTCGGAAATTTCTTGAAATCTTCTTCGGTAAATTTGGAAAAATCCGGTCTTCCATCGGAACGAACCGGAACACCATCCGGAACCTTTCTAGGCTCACGGTAAGGCATCATCCAGATAGCTGGCCAACACCCCAGTCCTTTGGGAAACTTGGCACGAATGTCAAAATAACCATACTGCCAATGAGCGCGGTCTCGCGTCACCAGTTTCGCAGAAGTATATTCTCGTTCTCCGTCCTGCTCCTTAATGGAACGAATGGTCAGCTTGCCGTCCTTGACAAAAACATTGCCGGGACGATTGGTATAGGCCTGCAGTTCACGGTTTGGCCACTGGAAATTTCCTACTTCATAATTCCATTTTGAGGAGTCCGGTGCTCCTTCATAATCAAACTCATCGCTCCAAACGAGCTGGTAGTCTTTTAAATTCATAGAAACCCCTTTCAAATCACGTACAAATCATGTCAACAATTGTTAACCGTTAACATTTTTAGGTATTCTAACATATAAAAACGTTTTTTCAAACAGAAAATGAAAGTTTTTTCCGGGAAATAATCCGACTTTGACAATTGCCGGATGTTGGACTATTCTAGGTATCAAAAGGAGAAAGAAAAATGGCGAAATATGTGAAAGAAATTCTGGATGCTCTGGATCGGGAATACGGGACGGATTACATCTGTTATTTAAATCATGAAACCCCATGGCAACTTTTGATTGCGGTCATTTTAAGTGCCCAGTGTACAGACGCCCGGGTAAATATTGTGACAAAGGATTTGTTTCAGAAATACGATACCTTGGAGAAGTTTGCAGAAGCAGATCTGAAGGAGTTAGAGCAGGACATTCATTCCATTGGATTTTATCATGCGAAGGCACGCAATATTAAGAAGTGTTGCCATGATTTAGTACATAAATTTGATGGAGAAGTTCCGAGAACGTTGGAAGAACTCACTTCCCTGGCAGGGGTGGGAAGAAAAACAGCCAATGTGATACGAGGAAATATCTACGATGATCCAAGCATAGTTGTGGATACCCATGTGAAGCGAATTTCCAAAAAACTGGGATTTACGAAAAATGATGACCCGGTTAAGGTGGAATATGATTTGATGAAAGTTTTGCCGAAGGATCATTGGATTTTATACAATACCCAGATTATTACCTTGGGAAGAACCATTTGTACGGCGAGAAGCCCGAAGTGTCAAGAGTGCTTCTTAAACGAATATTGTAAAGGAAAAAACAAATGTTAGTGAAAGATTATGTGTGCGTGGATATTGAAACCACGGGAGTCAATACGAAGTGGAGTAAGATTATTGAAATCGGTGCAGTAAAGGTTCGAAATGGTGAGGTGGTGGAGACTTTTTCTGAATTAATTAATCCGGGAGAGAAACTTACGCCTTTTATCACGAACCTAACCGGAATCACGGATGAAATGGTAATGGATAAACCGGGGATTGAAGAGGTGCTTCCAGGATTTATTGCCTTTGCAGGAGAGGACGTGTTGTTAGGACATAACCTGATGTTTGACTTTGGGTTTTTGAAACAAAACGCCGTGAATCTGAAACTGACCTTTGATAAAAAAGGAATAGACACCTTGAAGATTGCCAGAAAGGCACTGCCCAACCTTCACAGCAGGGGGCTGGAGTATCTTTGTAATCACTATGGCATTCTGGATGAAAATCATCATAGGGCATTTAATGACGCAAAAGTGACCTCGGAATTGTATTTGATTCTGATGAAGGAATTTGGAGAAACTTTTCCACTAAGCTTTGAACCAAAGGAATTGGTTTACAAAGTAAAAAAGTTGCAACCGATTACGGAACGACAAAAGTCGTATTTAAGGGATTTGATAGGGTATCATAACCTGGAAGTTGACTACAATATTGATCAATTGTCTAAAAACGAAGCGTCTAGAAAAATAGACAAAATTCTTTCTGAAAAAGGTCGAATTTTGTACTAGGTAAAAATTAGTAATTGTGGTATCATTATAAGTCGAATGGTGGGATACTATTTGAAAAAATGGAAAAAGGGGAGAAAAAAATGAATTTTTTTTATAACAGGAAAAACCAGAGAATTATTGCAGGCTCAATTGCCATAATATTAGTATTAGCGATGGTAGTGACATTGATATTCTAATAGATTGTTGAGGAAAACTTATTATGAAAAATATGAGGAGAACAGTTTTTTGCATCTTGTGTATGGTGCTGTTACTGGGAATGTCTCAAACATGCTTCGCAAAAAGCGATACGGGAGAAAAAATTAAAGAGGGTGTTCGTATTGACGAAATCAATGTCGGTGGGATGACGTATGATGAAGCAATGGAAAAGATTACTCCGGTGGCAACGAAAAAGCTGAAGACGAAAGCTACATTGAAACTTGGGTCCAGAGAAATAGAAGTATCTTTGAAGAAATTGGGATACCAGTGGAAGGAAGATGTAGTAGAAGAAGCGTTAGGTGCAGGGAAGAAAGGAAACGTAATTAAGCGTTTCATTGAAGACAAAGAAATCACAACCCAAGGACTGCCTTTTTCAATTAAAGTAGAGGCAGATGATGATGTCGTAGAGAAAAAATTGGAAAAGAAATGTGAAAAAAGTAATCTGACTGCGAAAAATGCGTCCTTGAAGTTTAATGGAGCCGGATTTGATATCATTCCGGAGGAGGAAGGCTGCGAGGTAGACTATAAGGCGACTGTAAAGTCATTGCAGGAACAGATTCGGGAAAAGTGGAATGGGGAATCTAAGTTCACGGTTGAAGCAACCGTATCCACGTCCACGCCAAAATACACCACGGCAGACTGTGAAAAAGTATCGGATACAGCTATGGGTAGTTTTACTACGACGTTTACCACTGGTGATGCCTACGCCAGTAGAAACCTGAATCTGAAACATGGGGTGGAGATGATCGACGGAACGATTTTGTATCCGGGCGAAGAAT
The DNA here is from genome assembly GCA_902766735.1 of uncultured Lachnospiraceae bacterium. Taxonomy (GTDB): domain Bacteria; phylum Bacillota; class Clostridia; order Lachnospirales; family Lachnospiraceae; genus Eubacterium_G. The sequence goes on along the minus strand of CACXEU010000040.1, from coordinate 29,750 downwards.
ACTCCTGCAATGCTGTATTGGCACCATGGACAGAGGAAAACGGCTGGCATCCGGCAGGAACTTATTCTGAGGGAGAAGTAGTCGATAGTTTAGGCGGAGGAATCTGTCAGGTATCCAGCACGCTTTATAATGCATTGTTGAATGCGGAAGTGAAGGTTACGGAAAGATATTCTCATTCCATGGCGGTTTCTTATGTGGACTTGGCTGCTGATGCTGCATTGGCAGGCGATTATAAAGATTTGAAATTTGAAAATGATACGGATGCACCGATTTATATTCGCGGAATATATGACTATGGTGAAATCACGTTTAAAATTTATGGTCATGATACCCGACCTGAAAATCGAACGGTATCGTATGAGAGTGTGGTAACGAAGACTGTTCCGATTACAGACAGTGTTACAAAGGATTCCTCAAAACCAAAGGGATACCGTTCCGTAGAATCCAATGGTCATGTGGGTTACGTAGCTGAATTATATAAGATTGTTTATGAAAACGGTGAAGAAGTCAGTCGTGAAAAACTTCATACAAGTACGTATGCTATGGCACCACGTAAAGTGATTGAAGGAACCGGAAATCACGAAAAAGAGGAAAAAACCACGAAGGACGAACAGGAAACAAAGAAAGAAACAACGGAAGAAACTAAAGTAGAAGAGACAGAAAAGAAAAAGAAAACTTCCGAAGAAAATGAATAAGGGACAACAGACATGTATACAGGAAAATTTCCAGAGATATCATATAAACGCACCGTCTTAAAAAAGATGAGTCATATATCGGAAAACATGAAACCTGGCGTGGATGCTGCCACAATCAGATTAGAAGATGTTACTTTGGTAATGTCTTCTAATTGCATATTGGAGTGGTTTGAAGGGTGTGAAAGATACACGATTCAAAAAACAGTGAACTGTTTAGCGGAAAAGGCAGGAAAGCCTTCTGGAATCCAATTAGAATGGAATCTTCCGGAAAAGTATGACGAAAGAAAACTGGGAGAAAAGATGAAAACCATCAACCAGGAAGCAGACCGTATGGGACTTCCGATTTTGCAATGCCGGGTTTACAAAGGGAAAGTGGAAGATGCGATTCTGCATATCACGGTATTGGGAACCACGAAAAAGAAATATATCCCGAAGGATATCCAACCGGAAATGGATATTGTCATGGCTGGTACAGCAGGCTGTGGAGCGACAGCAATTTTAAGTAAGGTTTATGAAAAAGAATTGCGGGAAAGATTTCCGGGGGCTTTTGTTCGGGAATGTCAACAGTTTTGGGATTCCCTTTCTGTGGAATCCATTGCTGAAATTGTACAGAATCATGATGTTTCCTACATGCATCACGTTTCGGATGGTGGTGTGTTTGGTGCAGTCTGGGAACTGGGCTCATGTAGTAATCATGGAGTCAAAATCAATGTAAAGGACGTTCCGGTATGGCAGCATAGCATCGAGGTGGCAGAGTTTCTGGATGCCAATCCGTACCTGATGGAAGGAACCGGTGCAATGCTGATTGTCTGCAGGAACGGTCACGAACTTGCAGAAGAATTAAAAGAAAATAATATTATGTCCTCAGTCATTGGACAAATTACTGATAATAATGATAGAATAGTATGGAATGGGGAAGAAAACCGTTTTCTAGAGCCTCCCAGGGGAGACCGGATTTACGAACTTCTTCAGAAACATTCTATGAAATAATACATGAAAAGGAGATTGGCAATGAGAGAAGAGATTTTACGTTTAATTGAAAAGAATGCACGAATTGACTTAAAAGAAGCGGCGATTCTGTTAGGAAAGACAGAGGCGGAGGTTGCCAATGCCATCGCGGAAATGGAAAAGGAAAACATTATCTGCGGCTATTACACGATGATCGACTGGGATAAGACCAGTGAGGATAGAGTTACAGCATTGATTGAAGTGCGCGTAACACCACAGAGAGGAAGCGGTTTTGATGATATCGCTGACAGAATCATGAAGTATGATGAAGTAAAGGCTGTTTACCTGATGTCCGGTGGATTTGACTTTACTGTGATGATTGAAGAAAAAACAATGAAGGAAATCGCTCAGTTTGTAACAAACAAACTTTCCACATTGGATTCTATTTTAAATACAGCAACACACTTTATTTTAAAAAAGTACAAGGACTACGGTACTGTGCTTGCTGATACTGAAGAAAGGATTTTGGTGACACCATAATGAGAGATCCGTTATCACAAACCATAAAAGACATTAAGCCATCAGGAATTCGAAAGTTTTTTGATATCGTAAGCGAAATGAAAGATGCCATTTCCTTAGGCGTGGGCGAGCCGGATTTCGATACCCCATGGCATATCAGAGAGGAAGGAATATATTCTCTGGAAAAAGGGCGTACTTTTTATACGTCCAATGCAGGATTAAAGGAACTGAAGGTGGAAGTTTGTAACTACTTAAAAAGAAAACAGGGATTGGAATATGATTACAATAAGGAAGTGATGATTACCGTTGGTGGTAGTGAAGCGATTGACATTGCATTTCGTGCAATGCTGGATCCGGGAGACGAAGTTCTGATTCCAGAACCGTGTTATGTATCCTACGTTCCATGCGTGGAACTGACCCATGCAGTTCCAGTGACAATTCCTTTGAAGGAGGAAAATCAGTTCCGCCTGACGAAGGAAGAAGTTTTGGAAAAACTTACTGATAAGACTAAGATTTTAGTGCTTCCGTTTCCAAATAATCCTACCGGAGCCATTATGGAACGGGAAGATTTAGAAGCAATTGCAGAGGTTTGTATCGAGCATGATATTTATGTACTTTCCGATGAAATCTATGCAGAACTTACATATAAGGGAGATCATGTTTCCATTGCACAACTTCCGGGAATGAAGGAAAGGACAATTTTGATTAATGGTTTCTCAAAAGCATTTGCAATGACCGGATGGAGATTGGGATTTGCAGCTGCCCCGGCAGTTATCATGGAACAGATGATTAAAATTCATCAGTTTGCAATCATGTGTGCTCCGACTACCAGCCAGTATGCAGCAGTTGAAGCGTTGAAGCATGGGGATAAGGATGTTCAGACAATGAGGGAATCTTATAATCAGAGAAGACGTTATCTGATTCATGAGTTCAGGGATATGGGACTGGATTGCTTTGAACCTTATGGAGCATTTTATGTGTTCCCGAGTATTAAGAAATTTGGTCTGACCTCGGAAGAATTCGCAACCAGACTTTTACAGGAAGAAAAGGTTGCAGTGGTTCCGGGAACAGCTTTTGGTGATTGTGGAGAAGGATTTTTACGAATTTCTTATGCATACTCTCTGGACAATTTGAAAATTGCTTTGGGAAGAGTTCGAAATTTTGTAACAAGACTTCAGGAAGAACAAGAAACAAAATAAGGATGCGTTTAAGCGAAGCTGTTGCACCAAAAGAGGAGAAGAAAAATGAATATTGTATTACTGGAGCCGGAAATTCCTCAGAATACCGGAAATATTGGAAGAACCTGTTGTGCAACCGGAACAAAATTACATTTAATTGAGCCAATGGGCTTTCGAATTAATGAAAAGAATTTAAAACGAGCAGGAATGGATTATTGGGATAATCTGGATGTGACAATTTATGATAGCTACAAGGATTTTGTGGAACAAAACCCAGGTGCAAAAATCTGGTATGCCACAACAAAAGCACCAAATCTTTACAGCGACGTAAAGTTTGGGGAGAATGATTTTGTTATGTTTGGAAAGGAAAGTGCCGGGATTCCGGAAGAAATTCTGGTGGAACATAAAGAAGATTGTATTCGAATTCCGATGAATCCAGAAATACGTTCCCTGAATCTGGCAAATTCCGTTGCCATTGTTTTGTACGAAGGACTACGACAGAACAATTTTTCCGGAATGCAGATGGAAGGACACTTACATCGCCTGGAGTGGAATGATTAAAAGATAGTAAAAGGACGGCTATGAGAAGCCGTCCTTATTTTTTTTGCATATGGTAACTTTCTTTTTCTCAATCTGAATGAGCCCTTCCTCTTTCATTTTGCTGAGTTCTCGACTCATGGCACTGCGATCCACAGACAGATAATCAGCCAGGGCACTCATAGTAAATGGAAGGACGAAGGATTGTTTTCCTTCCTGAGCTGCAAGAATCTCGAAATAAGTCATCAATCGTTCCCGGATGGTTCGCTGACTCAAAACCTCCAGATGTTCACAAATGCTTTGAGTTTTATCGGAAACCATTAATAAAATATTGTTAACCAACTGGCTATGATGGGCGCAGGCCTTGGAACAACGCTTCACGATATGCTCGAAGTCAATGTAGCGAATCTCACAGTTCGTAACTGCTTCCACGGTAATGTTTTCCTTGCCGGCATAGTAATAAAACAATTGCCCGAAAATCTCTCCTTCAGACAAATGCTCCAAAATGGTTCGGTTGCCGGCGTCATTTACATGAATGACACAGGCCTCCCCTTTTTCCAAAATTCCAATCCCCTTGTCGTCCTCATCGTAAAACAGGATGATTTCCCCAGCATGATATGATTTTTTGAAAGTATTAAAGCAATGCATCATCTCTTGTTGTTCTGACTCATTGATGTTGTGAAATAAATTGTTTTCCGTAATCTTCATAAGAACTCCTTTCTAAATCCGAATCCTTTTTCCTATAAAAAGTTTAACAAATTTTATGCAATGTTGCAATTGCAACAGAAGAAATGAAAAAAGCGAAGTAAACTGAAGATACCTTGAAGAGGTGTCCTAAAAAAATTGTGAATTATTTAAAGTTTCAAGGTGCTTTTTTCAGGATTTTATGCAATTTATAAAAACATCAACATTTAATCAAAATTTGTTGATTCTATCCGTTGCAAAACGAATCATAAAGTGTTATATTTATCACAGTTAGTGAAAATGGCTACGTATGTGTAGTAGTGCGCTCTTTTTTAGGAGCTACATAGATGTTTCCACTAAGACAATGAAAAAATGAAGGAGGTACATTTATGGATACGATTACATGTATTAAAACAAGAAGAAGCGTTCGAAAATATACAGAAGAAAAAGTTTCGAAAGATTTGATTGCTGAAATAGTTTCTGCAGCAATATACGCACCTTCTTGGAAGAATTCACAGACTACCCGTTATATTGCCATAACAGATCCGGAAATCAAGAACCGTATTTCCAAAGAATGTTGTGCAGAACATAACCAGTCGATTATCGACGGTGCATCTGCTTTGATTGCAACATTAATCGTGGACAAGCGTTCCGGTTTCGAAAGAGATGGTAGTTATTCTACTATCAGAGAAGATAACTGGCAGGCCTTTGACAATGGAATTGCTACGCAGACCTTATGTCTGGCAGCTCATGAAAAAGGATTGGGAACAGTTATCATGGGTCTTTATGATATAGACAAGGCGCAGGAAATCCTTCAGGTTCCTGAAGGACAGCTTTTAATGGCATTGGTTGCTGTTGGATATCCGGCAGACGAACCGATGGCTCCAAAGAGAAAGGCTGTTGAAGATGTTCTTACGTTTTGTTAATTAATAATCAGGTAATGGGCGGATTCGATTTTGAAGAAGTCCGTTTACTATAAGCTTTACTTTATTTATATTTTTAGGAGGAAAAAGAAAATGAGAGAAGAGTGGACAGGATTTGTCGGCGGTGCTTGGCAGAAAGAAGTAAACGTCAGAGATTTTATCCAGAAGAACTACACACCATATGATGGTGACGAAAGTTTCTTAGCAGGCCCTACACAGGCAACAACAGATTTATGGAATCAGGTACTTGATCTTCAGAAGAAGGAAAGAGAAGCTGGTGGTGTTTTAGACATGGACACAAAGGTTGTTCAGACAATTACATCACATGGTGCCGGATATTTAGATAAGGATAAGGAAACAATCGTTGGTTTCCAGACAGATAAGCCTTTCAAGAGAGGTCTTCAGGTTAACGGTGGTATCCGTATGGCTATGAAAGCTTGTTCAGACAATGGTTATGAAGTAGATCCTGAAGTAGTAGATTTCTACACAAACTACAGAAAGACTCATAACGCAGGTGTATTCGATGCTTATACACCGGAAATCAGAACATGTCGTACAAACCATATCGTAACTGGTCTTCCAGATGCTTACGGACGTGGACGTATCATCGGTGACTACAGAAGAGTTGCTCTTTATGGTATTGATGCATTAATCGAAGATAAGAAGGCACAGAAGTCTGGAACAGACCTTATGACAATGACACCTGATGTTATTCGTGACAGAGAAGAATATTCTGAACAGATCAGAGCTCTTCAGGAATTAAAGCAGTTAGGTGAAATCTACGGATTTGACATTTCAAAACCTGCAAAGAACGTACAGGAAGCTATTCAGTGGATGTACTTAGGATATCTTGCAGCAGTTAAGGAACAGAATGGTGCAGCTATGTCTCTTGGACGTACTTCTACATTTATTGACTGCTATGCTGAAAGAGATTTAGCAAACGGAACATTTACAGAAGAACAGATTCAGGAATTCATCGATCACTTCATTATGAAGTTAAGATGTGTTAAGTTCGCAAGAACTCCTGAATACAACCAGATTTTCGCTGGTGATCCGGTTTGGGTTACAGAATCAATCGGTGGTGTTGGTATTGACGGACGTCACATGGTTACAAAGATGTCATTCAGATATCTTCATACATTAGAAAACTTAGGTGCAGCTCCAGAACCAAACCTTACAGTACTTTGGTCTACAAGACTTCCTGAAGCATTTAAGAGGTTCTGTGCTAAGTTATCTATTGAATACTCATCAATGCAGTACGAAAATGATGACTTAATGAGAGTAACACATGGTGATGACTACGGTATCGCATGTTGTGTATCTTCAATGAGAATCGGTAAGGAAATGCAGTTCTTCGGAGCTAGAGCAAACCTTGCAAAATGTTTACTTTACGCTATCAACGGTGGTGTGGATGAAAAGACTAAGGTTCAGGTAGGACCTAAGTATAGACCAATTACATCAGATGTTCTTGATTACGATGAAGTAATGGATAAATATGAAGACATGATGAAGTGGTTAGCTAGAGTTTATGTTAGCGCATTAAACTGCATCCACTACATGCATGACAAATATTCTTATGAAAGAATTCAGATGGCATTACATGATGCTAAGGTTACAAGATGGTTCGCAACAGGTATCGCTGGTCTTTCAGTAGTTGCTGACTCACTTTCAGCTATCAAGTATGCAGAAGTTAAATGTATCAGAGACGAAGATGGAGTAGTAGTTGACTTTGAAACTACTGGAGATTTCCCTAAGTATGGTAACGATGATGACAGAGTTGATGATATCGCTGTAGAAATCGTTAACAAGTTTATGGGATACTTAAGACAGCAGTACACATACAGAGATGGTATTCCAACACAGTCAATTCTTACAATTACATCTAACGTAACATATGGTAAGAACACAGGTAACACACCTGACGGAAGAAAGGCTGGACAGCCATTCGCACCAGGTGCTAACCCACTTCACGGAAGAGATAAGAGCGGTGCCGTTTCTTCACTTTCTTCAGTTGCTAAGCTTCCATTCAATAACTCACAGGATGGTATTTCAAATACATTTACAATCATTCCTGGAGCACTTGGAAAGGATGATGTAATCGTTGGAGATTTAAGCGACATTGGAGTAGAATTAGATAAATAATTAAGATAGGGATGATTCAAATTGGCTAAAGGTATAATTCATTCAATTGAGAGTTTTGGAACAGTTGATGGTCCTGGAGTACGTCTTGTAGTATTCTTCAAGGGATGTCCAATGAGATGTGCATATTGTCATAACCCTGATACCTGGAGTATGGAGGGTGGCGAAGAAATGACCGTGGATCAGATTATGGATACGTATGAGAGCAAAAAGTCTTTCTACAAGGACGGCGGTATTACCGCTACCGGCGGAGAGGCGATGGTTCAAATCGATTTCCTGACAGAGCTGTTTGAGGCAGCTCACAAGCGAGGAATTCATACCTGCCTGGATACATCCGGTACCACGTTCCAGCCGGACAATCCGGATTATGTAAAGAAGGTTGACCGATTGATGGAAGTGACTGACTTAATTATGTTGGATATCAAGCATATTGATCCTGAGAAACATCAGGAATTATGTAAGAGACCTAACGACAATATTTTAAAATTTGCCCAGTACCTTGATTCCAAGGGAAAGGAAATATGGATTCGCCATGTAGTTGTTCCACATGTGACCATGGATAAAGATTCTCTTTATCGTCTTGGAAAGTTTATTGGAACATTAAAGCATGTGAATGCATTAGATATTCTTCCATATCATGATATGGGAGTTGTAAAATACGAACAGCTGGGAATTGATTACCCGTTAAAGGGTATTGAACCTGCCACAAAGGAAATGGCATTATCGGCCAGGGAGATTGTGATGAAAGGGTTTAAAGAATCCCGAGCAGAATTATTAAAAAAATAGGAGGAAAAGAATATGTCAGCAAGCACACAGCAGGTAGATAATTTAGTATCTTTATTAGATGGATATGCATCAAAGGGTGGACATCACTTAAATGTTAATGTATTAAACAAAGAAACATTACTTGATGCTCAGGAACATCCTGAAAAATACCCACAGCTTACAATCCGTGTTTCTGGATATGCTGTAAACTTTATCAAATTAACAAAGGAACAGCAGGATGATGTAATCCACAGAACATTCCACGCTAGCACAGGTTTATAAGAAGAAGTAAAGCTTTTTAAGGGCCCGGTTTATACCGGGTCCATTCTTGTGCGTAAGCAATGAGTCACATGAAACAAAAAGAAAGGAATTCGGTGAAAGCTCGCTTTCGATCCGAATTCCTTTCTTTTTGTTTGATGCGGCGAATGCCGCATCAGCGAGAAGAAGCGAAGCAGATTCGAGCTGTATGTGACTCATTTATGATCGTTTGATGCGGCGAATGCCGCATCAGCGAGAAGAAGCGAACCGGATATAATACTTGAAAAGAGATTTTAAATTATTTGAAATAAAATATAAAAAACAATCGTTTATAAAGGTGAAATAGAAAAAAGCGTTCTGAGCACGTGGTTTTTGTGGAGATTAAAAAGAGAATAAGGAAGGAGCTTGTTATGAAGAGAGTGTTAAATTTATTTATGGTATTTGCTGCAGTTGTAGCGACGATGTTTGGGGCAAAGGAGTTAGTTATGGCACAGGACTCGGGTTTTAATGAAGTCGTACTGGATTCCAAAAAGGATATTGAAAGTGTGCCCGGATTAAAATGTGTATATCTGGGATATGATGGAGATGATGTTGTAGAATATAAGGGACATCAATTTATTATCAAAGAAGGAACAACTTGTCGTTATCAAACGGATGGACAGTTAGAATTTACCGGAAATCTTTGTGGACTTTGGGATGACGATGCATATACAGTAATTGATGGTGCAAAGTATAGTTTAGATGGAAAAACATTGATTGCGATTCCATATGGAGAAAAAACAGTTACCATTAAGGAAGGAACAACGATAGTGAATCTTTCGGCAATCATAAAATATGGAAATTATTATTATGGTGGAATCGGATTTAAGAAAAGGGGATATAGTGAGAATGAGGCAGACGAATTGAGTATGGATGAATACTCTTCGGTAATTGTAGCAAAGAAAATTGTATTTCCAAAATCTTTGAAGGAGATTAATTTTGATATGCCAGAGTACTTGGATTGGCACTCTGGTGCAAGCACCGAAAAGTTGACCTTCAAAAATGGAAAATTATCAGTCAATACCATAAGTGAATTACTTGAATATTTCGACGATGTGAAGGCGTCAAATTTAAAATTCCCTAAAAAATATACACAGTATAAGAAAGGAATGCGGATTTATAAAAAGTATCTGGTGAGATATACAGGAAAGGCAAAGAAATTAGAGGTGCCAAAGGGGGTAAAGGGCATTGGAAGTTATGCCTTTGCGACACATAAAATGTATGAAGATAATGCTGGTTATTCAGGAAATAAAACGTTGCAAACAGTGATACTTCCAAGTTCAGTGAAGGTAATTAAGAATCATGGATTTTATAAATGTAAGAAGTTAAAAAGTGTAAAGGTTCGCTATTATGGAGTCCTGTGTAATGTAACGGCTAGAGTAAAAAGAATCGGTGAAGCAGCATTTGACGGTACAAAAGTGAAATAATAAAAAAATTCGGCTTTGCGCCGAATTTTTTTGTGAAGTTTTGTAACAATATTATTTTAAATATAATACTGTTTAGTTTTAAATATATTAAAAATAATTGCGTAAAACTTGCTGAAATTAATGAAAAGAAGTTGATTTTGCAAAATGATAGGGGTAACAAAGCCTCAAAATGCAACATTAACTGAATATGAAAAAAATGATGATTTTTTGCTGTAATATCTCACACCAAAATGTTAAGAATTTATGAAAATAATTACATAAAAATAGTATTGCAATTGGAAAAAAGTGGAGTTACAATGACCTAGCTTTGCAAAGTAAGACATATGAAAAGGCGCTAAAAAAGCGCGGGAGAAAGGGAAAAAGAAATGAAAAAATTTAACAAGACAATCATGAAGACAATAGGAGTTGTAGCAATCGTAGCTGCAGTAGGATTTATCGGAACAACAAATTCCGTAGAGGCAAAGACATTAAAGATAAACAAAAAGTACTCGATCAACCTTGATGGGAAAAAAGGAAAAGAAACGATTAAGATTAAGTCGAAGAAAATTAAAAATTCAGAATATGATAAATTCACTTTATATATAGATGGGAAAAAGGTTTTGAAAGTTAAGGGTTATGATGCTTGCTGTAAAGTCCTGGATATTAACAAGAAAAAGGCAGGAAAAGAAATTGCATTTTATGGAAGAGGAAATAGTTGTACCTTTACTAATAAAGCAGGAATTTTTACTTACAAAAAAGGAAAGCTTAACAAAGTGCTTGACTTAGGTGGGGTTGATAAGGAGATGAGTTTTGAAAGAGTCTGGGCTGGATCAGCTGATTATATCACTACAGATGGAAAGGGAACTTTAATAATCGGTTATGATTCTCCGAGTGGAATTGGTATGGCAAGCTATATTGCGGACGTTAAGTTCGAATATAAAAAGGGAAAGTTGGTTAGAAAAACAAAAAACGAAGTAGTGTTTAATAAGAAATCCAGAGAATATCAGTATGAATTGAATGAAGATGCAACTGTTTATCAGAAACCAAGTCAAACAAGTGGTGTGAAGGCGACTTTAAAGAAGAATACAAAATTAAGCATTTTAAAGGTTCGTTACGATGTAATTAAAGATAAAGTTACAGTATACAATCACTATGAAGCATGTTATAACATCTATGCATATGTAAAAGCAGCAGACGGAACAGAAGGATGGATTGCTTTAAAGAAGTACCTTGACGTCAACAACAAAAACAACCAGTTTAAGGTATATCAGGAATGGGGTTAAAAAAGAATAGAACGAAAAGGAGAATGAAAAGATGAAAAAATTAAGAATGATTTCAAGAGTATCAGTATTAGTATTTACATTTGCAGTTGCAGGATTTGTTTCTGCAAAAAATGTATCCGCAGAGGATGTTACAAAAAACACAATCAAGTTTGTATTTGATGGAGCAGAAAAGAACGACAGAGGGTTGTTGAAAGAGGAATTACCGGTCGATGATACCTGCACTGTTACAAAAGGTTCCGATGACTATAGTTTAACTTATACAGCAAAGAAAAACGGTGTATTTTTCACAGGATGGTTTACGGCAAAAGAAGGCGGAGAACAGGTTTATAATTCTTGTGGTGGTGCCTGTTCAGAAACCTATTGGGATTGCAGCAAGGAAGGACCAACATGGAAGGGAGTCAGTGATTTAACACTTTACCCACATTGGTCAACAACACCGGAATATGTTGCACAGCCAGTGTGCACCATGGATAGAGTTGTAGGCGGATTTCAGATTATAATTAGACCAAATGCACTTCCAGTTGACAAAACCACTGCAGCTGTCGGAAAGAAGTTTGAAATCTACAGAGCTACCGGAAATGGAAAGTTTGTAAAGATTGCTACCACAACAGAAAAGGAATTTGTTGATAAAAAGGTTAAATACAATAAGGAATACACATATACGGTACTTGCAATCTATAATGAAACGGAATCTGTATTTTCAAATACCGTTGCAATGCTTTATCGTGTAGAACATCCAGGATTTAAAGTGCTTAATCCAAAGAAAACTTCAAAGGGCATTAAATTCAGATACAGAATTTCAACAAGAAAGAATTTAGGATATAAAATTTATTTTGGAAAGAGTGCAAAGAAGGCAACGAAAGTATTAGCAGATACTAAGGGAAAAAGATATGGTGTATTAAAGACAACAAAACTTTCTAAAGGAACTTATTATCTGAGAGCGAGATACTATACAAAAAAAGGTAAGAAGAAAGAATACAGTGGCTATTCAAAAGCTGTAAAAGTAGTATTTTAATAATGCGATAAAGAGGTGTGCGAAAGCACACCTCTTTATTGATTATTATGGAAATTCCGCTATAATGATAAGTAGTGTTTAGAAGAAAAAGAGGAAGAGCAGATGTATAATATAGTTTCGAAATTATTGATTTACGGAGATATGCCGGAGGATTCTATTTTAATGGAACTTTCAAATATCATTAAGGATTTTAAGGAAACAGATTATAAAAAAGATGAGATTATCACCAGAATTTATCATCAGGTGAAACGAATTCTTGTGGTGGCAACAGATTTTGGCTTCGATAAGAATCTGTGGCACAATTATTTGACTTATCTTTTGATTACCAATGAAAATCCTTTCAGCCTGACTTGTGAAAAGGTGGGAGCCAATGAAGGAACCGTAAACTATTTTGCGGAGAATGATTTCAAGCAGTTCCGAAATCTGTTCAACTATGATTTTGAACCGATGGAAAAAGAACTGGGCATTGACTGCTTTGAAAAGTTAGAACATTATAATGCCATTGAAAAGAAGGAATTATTATACAATAAAAATGTCAGCGAAAAGGTTCGGAGTCTTAGTGAAAAACTGGAATCGGCAAAGGATGAAAAAGAATTCTTTGCGGCGGTGACTGACTTTTATAAAGCTTATGGCGTGGGAATGTTTGGTCTCAACAAGGCATTTCGTATTGAAGAAGGAAGTGCAGGTATTACCTTTAAACCAATTAACAATATGGATAAGGTGGTATTGGATGACCTGATTGGTTACGAGATTCAGAAGAAGAAACTGGTGGAAAATACAGAAGCCTTCGTCCAGGGAAGAAAGTGCAATAACTGTTTATTGTTTGGGGACAGCGGAACCGGTAAGTCTACCAGTATTAAGGCGATTGTCAATGAATACTATGATCAAGGACTTCGCATGATTGAAATTTATAAGCATCAGTTTAAGGACTTGTCCAATGTGATTTCCATGATTAAAAACAGAAACTATAAATTCATTATTTATATGGATGATTTGTCTTTCGAGGAATTTGAAATCGAGTATAAGTTCCTGAAGGCGGTTATTGAGGGCGGTGTGGAAACAAAGCCGGAAAACATATTGATTTATGCCACATCAAATAGAAGACATCTGATTAAGGAAACATGGAATGACCGTAGCGATGTTACGGTGGACAATGGAATGCATCGTTCTGACACCATTGAAGAAAAGCTTTCTTTGGTACATCGTTTCGGTGTTACCATCAATTATTCCAAGCCTTCCCAGAAGGAGTATTTCGAAATTGCCATTGGTCTTTGCAGAAGACTGGGGGTTAAGATGTCAGACGAGGAGATTCGTGCAGAAGCAAATAAATGGGAACTGAGTCACGGAGGCATTTCCGGAAGAACAGCTCAGCAGTTTGCCAATTATATTAAAGGAACGGAACAGGTGTAATCGTGAGAAATATCTATGAATTTGGAGAAATACCGGTAGAAGTGTATCATCGAGGAACATATTTCAAAGAAGTTTGTAAAGACTATCTGGCAGAGGAAAAAGCTCCAATGTTTTCGATTCGTGCAACAGACGAGGACCTGGCATTTGAGCAGAAACATGCGGAAGGTGACACAAAATTTAGTAAATCCTATTTGGAATATATTGCGTTATACCGTTTGTTTTGCGAGCAGGCAGTTTCTCAAGGCGTATTTCTTTGTCACGGGAGCGTATTGGAAATGGATGGAAATGCCTATATGTTTACAGCACCCAGTGGCACCGGGAAATCCACTCATACCCGGTTGTGGCGTGAAACGTTTGGAGAACGTGTCACGATGATTAATGATGATAAACCATTGCTTCGGGTAAAGGAGGACGGAATTTATGCCTACGGAACGCCTTGGGATGGAAAGCATCATTTATCCACCAATGGGAATGCTAAACTAAAAGGGATTTGCTTTCTGAAGCAGGCGAAAGAGAATAGAATCCGATTGATTAAAACGGAAGAAATTCTTCCATTAATCATGAATCAGGTTTATCGACCGCAAACGGTAGAAGGAATGCTGAAAACAATGGACTTTGTTAATCAGTTAATTAATCGGGTTCCGATGTATGTTTTAGAGTGTAATATTTCAGAGGACGCCGCAAAACTGGCGTACGAAACCATGTCAAAATAAAAGGAGAATGAACATGAAGGTAAAAGAAGGATTTGTATTAGGTGAAGTAAGTGGACAGAACGTGGTAATTCCGGTAGGAGCTGCCAGTAAGTCTTTCAATGGGATGGTAAAGCTGAATGCATCCGGAAAGTTTTTATGGGATAAACTTCAGAACGAAGTCAGCGAACAGGAACTGGTGGATGCATTGGTTGAAAAATATGAAATTGATGCGGTGGTAGCAGCAGCAGATGTTAAATCGTTTCTTGAAACATTAAAGAAACCTGGAATTATAGAAGCGTAGGTTGATTATTTATGGGGAAAATGACAATTCAGCAATGCCTGGAGAAGGAAGGATTTTATCTGGCAACGGTTAAAGGAGACAGTATGATGCCGATGCTTCGCCAGGGAAAAGATCTTGTGAAAATCTACCCGTCACCAGGCGTTTTAAAAAAAATGGATTTGCCGCTTTATCAGCGACCAACAGGAGAATATGTACTCCATCGGATTATTGCGGTAAAAAACGGGTATTACATTACCTGCGGGGATAATCGGTTTTTAAAGGAACAGGTGCCTTTTGACTGGGTGATTGGGGTTATGGAATCCTTTGTGAAAGATGGAAAGGAAATCATGGCGACAGATAAAAAGTATCTGGCTTATGTGAAGAAAATCCGCCGGACTTTTTGGGTTCGAAGAATTCGCAAGAAATTGAAACAAATTTGGTAGAAAAGTACTTGCAATTTATAAAATACTATGATAGAATATCATCTGTTGCTAGACAACAATGGCCCATCGCCAAATGGTAAGGCACTGGACTCTGACTCCAGCATTTCAAGGTTCGAATCCTTGTGGGCCAGCTAAGTATAAGATAAGGGCGATTCCCAGTATGTATGGGAATCGCCCTTATTTGCTAGTGTTAATTCGCAGTTATATTTGTTAGTGGAAGATGTAACAATTATTTTATACAGTTGAACATTCACTTTTTGGGGCGTATAAGTCAAGCTAATATGTGTTGTATGAAATATGTGGTTTATGGCGGGATGATACAACACAGAATGCGAAACTATAATCTGTGCTGTATGAAAACTAAAAAAACCGGTGAAATAATACAATACAGAATAGGAAACACGAAATTGTGTTGTACGCATACGGAAATCTGGCGACAGGTTGCGACGTAGCAAAAACTCATATTCCAACAGTCTCGCAATTGCATTTATGTATTTTCCTTCTTTTTCTGTAATATCTATATTCTATAACATATACATCACGATAAAGAGAATATAGAAAATGATAAGAGATGCACTTCTAGTTTTATACTAGCGCATTTTTTGCACATAATAATAATCTTGATATTTTATAACATCAACAACTTCGTCAATCGAGAATGGTCGTCCCTTAAAATACCTCTTGTATTTAATTATTTTCTTACCCTCTGGGGTATCAACAAGTATGGTACAGGCTTGTAAGGGATGTTTCTGATAAGCAACCCAAAAACTCTCTTCAATTTTATAATTCAAAACGACTCCTTTGAAATGTGTTCCGTATGTTCTCACCTGATTAAGCACACTGCATATTCGAGCAATATAAAGAATGACAACAATCCACATAAATACAAACAGCGATGAAATCAAAATTGCAACTATCGTATTCATCAAGTCAAAAAAATTTTTTGTATGTTCTGCAGGTTTATACCGATAAATGAAGAATAAAAGAGTACAAAAAAATACTCCTATCATAGAGAAGATAAATCCTGCCCCAACCGGAGACCAATAAGTTGAATTACATTTCACTTCCGGATAAGACATCTCGTTTGTATATTTATTCTGATTCGGATTATATCCCATATTTGTATTATGGCTGCCCTCACCTTCCCATTTATCTTCATAGTAACTCTCAGCAACTGGTGTATGTGTTATCTCATCATCAAAATCATCATTATAGTTTAAAGATTTCATTATTACTCCTTTTTTGTAAAAATTTATGAGTTTTGTATATTCTGCTTTTGTTCCCCATTTATTTATTGGACTCATTATTACTATATCATATTCTTATTTAAACCTAAAATACCATTTTTTCTTAATCATAAGTTCGGAAATCCGTATTGCCAAGCATCTTTTTGTTGAACAATTCACTATTTTTAGAGCATAATTCAGGATATCTGTTGTTTTCACACGTCATATAATGATATAATATTATTTGTAAAGAAAACATATTTTGTGAAATTCTATATATTGGACAATATTTTTCGCAAAATACAAGATGTAATACTTGATTGACCCGCCAAAAATGGTGCGTCGGTCAACATAAAAGGAACTGAATATGAATACAACAACTAGAAAAAATAACCATAACGCAATTACCCAGGAAGTCGATGATTATCTGGAGGACAATTCTCCCATCAACGATGTTCCTGCGCAAGTGAACGATATCAAATTCGAACGAAAGACACATCTTGACATAATGAACGAATTGGATGCAGTTATTGCTAATGATGAATTAGATCGTGCCACGTTAATAAATTATTTAAAGAAAACCTTCAATTATTACAAGTCTTATCCTGCCTGGAATATGATTATGTGTGAAGGTGCTTTTCTGATTATCTTTCTCGCCACATGCATTTTTTTTATACATAAAATAAACACTGCCACACTTTTTCTTGAAGATTTCTTTTACATGATTCTCTTTTGTTTATTTCTCCTGTGCGTAGGCTCGATTCTGTTGATAACTTTGATTATATGTATTATCAAAATAATAAGGGACGCCAAAAAACAAAAAGAAGTTAAAGAAAAAATCTTCCTGTTGGAAAACAAAATCAGCAAGCTTGATTGACCCGCCAAAAATGGTGCGTCGCTCAACTTTATGCGTCAGCCTATTAGTTGAACAATGCACTATTTTTAGAGCATAATTCAGGCGAGACTGATTATATATTTTTTGTTTGATAATCTGTAACCATAACTCCGATTTTTTTTCTTCGGTCACAGCAACTTGTGCATGCATTAGCTTTGATTGTCTAGTATGCCCTTCGAATGGCAATACAATTGCTGTTGGTAAATATTTATCATCTAATGTCACCAAAGAAACTTTGTTCATAGATAAATCCATTGAAGAGAAACGAATATTGGCTCCGTGCATCATTATCAAATTTAAATCTTCAATGGGAATAGATGCAATGCCTTCTGCGGAGTTAATTTCTAGTTGTCCCTCTTTTATATGTATTTCTGCTGCGTGGCTTATTTCTAATGTTCTAAAACCTATATCAATACACTCCCTCCATACAATAAAACAAAATGTTCATCATCCACCCCGATGGGGGCTTTCCAATATCTTTTTCCGTACACTTTTATTAGGCTATTATATCATATTAAAAGAACAGATTACATTTTTACCATACATTTACAAAAAACTCCCGATGCCGTTTTCAATGACACCGGGAAATTGCTTTTTTATTTCTTACATCCGCTAGGATTAAACGCATAAAAGTTTCGATGATCTAAGTCGTCCTGTATCATTCGCAATGCTTCGCCAAAGCGCTGGAAGTGAACCACCTCACGTTCCCGCAAGAAGCGAATCGGGTCGGCCACCTCGCAATCCTTGACTAAGGCAAGGATGTTGTCGTAGGTTTTTCGGGCTTTCTGTTCCGCAGCCATATCCTCATATAGGTCGGCAATAGGGTCGCCGGAAGACTGGAACATGGTAGCTGAAAATGGAACGCCACCGGCAGACTGAGGCCAAATGCCGAGGGTGTGATCCACATAATATTTCTCAAAACCTGCAGTATCCACATCTTCGCATGGAAGATCTTTTACTAACTGGGAAACAATGGTTCCCACCATCTCCACATGGGAAAGTTCCTCAGTAGCAATGTCATTGAGAAGACCGGCTACCCGTTTGTTTTTCATGGCAAATTTCTGGGACATATATCGAAGGGATGCCCCGATTTCACCGTCCGGACCACCATATTGGCTGATAATCACCTGAGCAATTTTCGGATTCCTTGTTTTAATATTAATCGGGTATTGTAGCATTCTGTCATAACGATACATTAGCAGTTACCTCCTTCCCAAGGCCATGGGCGATTATTCCAATCCCAGTAATCTCTATTATCCACATCTTCTGCGCATAGGGAACCGAAATTATCCACATACTCTCGCATTGCTTTCTCTTTCACCTTTTTCATGTTCTGATAATAGTCCAGTGCTTCCTGGCAGTTTGGATGGGTATCCAAAAACAACTTCACATCATATAATGCAAAATTTGCCTTCTG
Source organism: uncultured Lachnospiraceae bacterium (assembly GCA_902766735.1). Taxonomy (GTDB): domain Bacteria; phylum Bacillota; class Clostridia; order Lachnospirales; family Lachnospiraceae; genus Eubacterium_G. Next base: position 10,998 of record CACXEU010000040.1, on the reverse strand, counting down.
AATGAGTAACATTAGTTTTTCCTGATTCATGATTTCACCGGCCTTCCTATATATGGTTTATCAAGTTCTTCGAAGATGGTTCCGCGCTTGATGGCTTCATCCATGTCATAGATGTTCTGCCATTTCTGCCAAGGTACATATCCCATTCCAATCGTCATCTGATCAACCGGTGCATTGACCGGATTACAACCATCAAATCGTCTTCCTGACTGGATTGTTCCACTCATGAACTGTCCTTTTCCGCCTTGGCCTTGGCTGCAATTAGGTTTTCGACCACCGGCAGGGCCGCGTCCGTAGTACATGTTTCGTCCATTGTTTTGCATTCCACGTTGTTCCATGCCCGGACTATACCCTCTTCCATTTTGATTGCAATTACAATCCATTTTTTCCTCCACATATGCTGTTACATTATTACTTTATGCCTCTCTTTTTTTACTGTTCGCAGAAAATACCTATTTTCTTCCTTGATTTTTCATTTGGTTTTTGTCGCAATGTGGGGTATACTGTAGAGAGAAAGTTTATAGGAGGATATTTGATATGCATAATTGCTTAGTTGCACAATCCGGCGGACCCACCGTGGCAATTAATTCCAGCCTGGCAGGAGTGATTCAGGGTGCCATTAACAGTACACATTTTGATAAAATTTACGGTTCCCTTAACGGAGTTCAGGGATTACTGAATGGAAGATTAATGGACCTCACACAGAAGGTGGAAGAAACTCCGATGTTCATTGACTTGTTACAGAAATCCCCATCCATGTATCTTGGTTCCTGTAGATATCAGTTACCTGATTACTCGGAAGATGATGCACCTTACGCATATATTTTTAATAAATTCGAAGAATATGAAATTGACGCCTTTTTCTATATTGGCGGTAATGATTCCATGGATACTGTGGATAAATTAAATGCTTATGCAAAACAGATTGGGAATGACATTAAGATTGTGGGAATCCCGAAAACCATAGATAACGACTTGTGTGTTACAGACCACACTCCGGGATATGGTTCCGCTGCAAAGTATGTGGCGTCTACCTTATTGGAAATCGGACACGACACATCCATTTATCCAATTAAGAGTGTAACCATCGTGGAAATCATGGGGCGTGATGCCGGTTGGTTAGCAGGTTCTTCGGTATTAGCCAGAAATTCCTATAACCATGCACCGCACCTTATTTACTTGCCGGAAGTGGCATTTCATGAAGACGAATTCATCGAAGATGTTAAGGAAGCTTTAGATAAGTACAATAATGTAGTAATCGCAGTTTCAGAGGGAATCAAGGACGATGAAGGAAACTATATCAGTGCCACCACAGCTGTGGAAGATACCTTTGGTCACAGTCAGTTAAGTGGAACAGGAAAGTGCCTGGAATATATCATCAAGGAAAACCTTCAGGTGAAGGTTCGTTCCGTGGAAATTAATATTTTACAGAGAAGTGCAGCTCATATGTCATCCGTTACTGACATTGGTGAAGCGTTCCGTCTCGGAATGCATGCTGTTCGTGTTGCAACAGAAGGAAAATCCGGTGTCATGGTAACAGCTGTCCGCAAGGGCAATGATCCATATGCTGTAGACATGGGCGATACCGATGTGAAAAACGTGGCAGGATTGGTAAAACATGTACCTAGAGAATGGATTAACGAACGTGGAAATGATGTGACTCAGGAGTTCGTTGAGTATGCTTATCCATTAATTCTTGGAGAACCGGTGGTAAAATACTACCGCGGAATTCCAGATTACTTGGATGTGTCACATCTTTATCCGGAAAATAAATAAAAAAACTCCAGCGGTTGTGAGCCGTTGGAGTTTTCTTTTATGTATATTCTTTGTGAGATCTCTATTTATGCACAAAAAATGATGTTTTCGTTCTCATCTGTGCATTCCTAACTCGTAATGTACCTCTATCATGCATAGAATATGTCATTTTTGATTCGTTCTATGCATTTTTTTCCCGAACTGCTTTGTTGCTGTGCATAGAATATAGATATTTTTTTGAATCTATGCATTTTCTTCTCATGAAGAACCTCTGTCGTGCATAGAATATAGAAACTTTTCTCATATCTATGCATCTGCCTCTGCCAGAGTGCCTATTTCGTGCATAGAATTTTGAAAAAATTCTCACATCTATGCGTTTCCCAAATACAATACACATTTATCATGCACAGAATAAAGCATTTTTTGCTAAAATCTATGCATTACTCTTAATTCTATCTTAGTAAAGACTATAATCAATAATGGGACCATCGTAATTAATCTTATACACATATACTGTGTTAGTCACTTCATCATTTTTATATTTTATTTCAACCGGTTCAAAAGGTCTGATTCGATAGAAGAAACTTATTTCACGCCCAAACGACACCATGAGTCTTTGGTGGTTATCCAAATCTTTTAAGTCTTCTTTAACTCCGCTAACATCAAAGCTTCCGTTAGAAGCAGCCTCTTTAGTCCATTTGATAAAAGACTCTTTGGAAAAACTAACATAATTAGGTGTGTTGATGTCAATGTTTGAATCAAATCTCGTCACTTCTTTTATGAAGATAATTTTAAAAATGATTGCGGTAGTGCATATAAGGGCAAATAAAAATATACAAACTCTTCTAATTATTTTTCCTTTTTTCATGCTGTCTCCTTGTGAATTATAACTATGAATTAAAGTTTCTTGATGGATGAAACCATCTTTTTCATATCTTTTTTACTTGTTCCTTCAACGATGATGCCGATGTAGTTCTTTTTCACGTTGCGGATGTAGTATTGTACATGAAATGTAGAAGCTAATCCCTTGTTTTTTCCCACAATGTCGATGACGTTATATTTCTGTCCGCCGATTTTTTCTTTATGGATTTTCTTGACGGTATACTTTGTGGAACCAGCATCGTTTTGCAAGTTTTGCTTTAAGTGATCAGCTAAACGTTCACTGGTATCTTTGTCGAGAGGAATAGAGCCTCTGCCGACAATCAGTTGCATTGTTGCATCGCCACCATTACTTGTAACGACAAGTTCCTGTAATTCTTCAAATACAATATCATCAGAATATAATTTCGGATCTTTATACTTATTAAAATCATCCAACTTCTGCGCTCTGATAGTTTTTGGTTCCATAACGAAGTCCTTAGGGAGGGCAAAACGGATACCTAAATATTTGCTGGTGTATTCATTCTTATCATAATCAGCAGTACCAGGATAGTAATATCCCTTCTTTTCGTATTCCTCTGTGTTGATGGTTTCCGGTACGTAAGCGTAGCCCTCGTTTGGGTTATTATACTTGTCCCATTCCTTTTTCAATGTAGGGAAAAGGAAAATGAGAACTACAACCACAAGCAATGGAATTGCAAGTTTTTCAAATTTCATAGTTTCTCTCCTTGTATGTTTTTCTATGGGGCAATGCGCACACCCGAGGAAAAGTATACCACAGAATGGAGATGGGGACAATGAAACATGTGGGGGAAAAGGGAGGAAAAAAGTAGAAAAACAAATACTGTTTTGTTCGAGAATATGGTATAATATTCGTAGTTGAGTGTACGGATATAGAATGGGGTATGAAAAAGAGGCATTATTGTGATTTTCAACAGTTTGTACGGGAAGGGGGAAGTAACAATGATAAATAGGATTCGAATCGGATAAAAAGAAAAGCCATCTATATTCTAGATGGCTTTGAAAAGTTCAATTAAAAATCCACATCAATGTGGGCCCGAAGGCGATTTGGTAAATACTTTATTTGAACCTGTAGTGTAATCTCATATGGTAGTCAATTGAGATTAATTAAAGTGTAATATACAAATTTAAAAAAGTCAAACATTATAGAGAAATTAGAGAGGTGACAGTATGACAAATTATTATTTAGGATTAGATGTTGGAACAAATTCTGTAGGATGGGCTGTAACAGATGAGAAATACAATTTGATTAAAGCCCCGGTAAAGGGAAAATATAAGAATCATGATATGTGGGGAATTCGTTTGTTTGAAAGTGCTGAAACAGCAGAAGGAAGAAGAACAAACAGAAGTATGAGAAGAAGACTTCAACGTAGAAAAAATCGAATTAATCTTTTACAGGATATATTTAAGGATGAAATACAAAAAGTAGATGAAACTTTTTTTATCCGCTTGAATGAGAGTATGTTACATGAAAAAGATAAAACTACAGAATCAGTGCATCCATTATTTAGCGATGAAGGATATACAGATAAAGAATATTTTGAAGAATATCCAACTATCTTTCATTTAAGAAAAGCATTGATATATAGCACCGAAGAGCAGGATATTAGAAAAGTATATTTAGCTCTTCATAATATAATTAAATACCGTGGGAATTTCCTGATTGAAGGCGAAATGTCTGCTGATGAACAGAAAAGTATTCATAATGCTTTTGGAAAACTTGTAGACGTATTTGCTACTTATGGATTGGAAGTATTTTGTAGTGAAGATGACTTAAAGTTAGTGGAAGAATTGATTCTGGATAGGAAGATTTCTAAATCAGAAAAAGCGAAAGTATTAAAAGAATATTTGGAAGTGAAGCCAAATGGTGAGGCGATGGACTATGATTCAAAGAAGGCGGAAAAAGCATTGGCAGTGCTGATGGTTGGAAATAAAGGAAATATAAAAGATGTTTTCCAACAGCTGAACGATGAAGAAATTGATGAAGAAACGACTAAATTATTCCCGGTTAAATTTTCAGAAGCAAAGTATGAAGAGTCTCAAAGAGATGAATTAGAGAATGCCATTCCGGACTATATGGATGGAATTGAAGCTATTAAGGCATTTTATGACTGGAGTGTTTTTGTTGGAATTATGGGAGAATATACGTATATTTCTGATGCAAAAGTTGCTGCATATGAGCACCATAAGGAAAATCTGAAGGAACTAAAGAGACTGCTAAAAAAATATTTGAATGAAAAGGTATATAAGGAATTTTTCCATAGTAAAACAGATAAGAGTAAATCTTATGCATCTTATGTTGGGATGCATAGAAATAAGAAAATGCCTATCAAGAAATGTACGGAAGATGATTTTTATAAAGAACTTGATAAATTATTGAAGGGAATTAAAGAAAAGATCGAAGAATGTGACTGTGAAGCATATGAAAGAATGGTAGAAGAATCATCGAATAGATCATTACTTCCAGTTCTTAGAAATAAAGATAATGGTTCCATTCCACGCCAGATTCATGAAATTGAATTGAAAGCAATATTGGAAAATGCAAAAGAATATCTGCCATTTTTGAATTCTGTGGATGAAGAATATCAGAAGACCAATTTGGAAAAAATCATCAGTATTTTTGAATTCAGAGTACCATATTATGTTGGACCGCTTAGCACACGTCATCAGAAAGATAGTGGAAAGAAAAGCATTGGTTCCAATGTTTGGATTCAGAGAAAAGAAGGGATGGAGAATGAAAAAATCTATCCTTGGAATTTTGATGAGGTAGTTGATAAAGAAAAATCAAATGAACAGTTTATTATGAGAATGACTAATAAATGTACTTATCTAATCGGGGAAGATGTGTTACCTAAAAATTCATTGATGTACCAAAAGTTTATGGTACTGAATGAATTGAACAATTTGAAAATCAAAGGAGAAAAAGTAGGTGTTGCATTAAAGCAGGAAGTATATGAGAATCTGTTTCAAAAAGGGAAAAAGGTTACAGGAAAGAAATTATTAGGATATTTAAATCATCATCATGATAAAGAATTAATATCAGGTGATTTAACCGGGTTTGATCAGGATTTTAAAGCAACATTATCCTCAGAGAATTCATTTAAGAAAATATTTGATACAGAAGTATTAACGGATAAACAAAAAGAAATCGCAGAAGATGTCATTCGATGGAAAACCATCTATGGCGATGATAAAGAATTACTGAAGAAGGTTGTAAAAAAATATTATCCTGAGTTATCCGATGATGTAGTGAAAAAAATTCATGGACTTCCAAAGATGTCCGGTTGGGGAAACTTCTCCAGAAAATTCTTGACGCAAATTTTCTGTGAAGAAATGATATGCCAAGAAACCGGAGAAATGATGTCCATCATTTCGGCATTATGGAATACCAATGAGAATCTGATGCAGTTGCTCAGTAACCGTTATGGATATACAAAAGCAATTCAGAAAATCAACGCAGAAAATAGAAATGAAATTACAGATATCAGTTATGAAAATTGTGTGGCAGACTTATTTACATCGCCAAGCAACAAGCGAGCTATTTGGCAGACGCTGTTAATTGCCGAAGAAATCAGAAAGGTTATGGGATGTGAACCGAAAAAAATCTTTGTGGAAATGGCACGTGGTGGTGGAGAAAAAGGAAAAAGAACACAGTCACGTAAGCAACGTTTGATTGAATTATATAAGAATTGTGAAAAAGATACAGTGGAATGGGATTACTATGGCCTTTTAGACAGTCTAGAAAAGCAGGAAGATCAGAGACTTAATAGTAAGAAATTATTCCTCTACTATTTGCAAAATGGAAAATGTGCTTATTCTGGCGAAAGCATTGATTTGGATGAATTGTTGAGCAGCAACACAAAATGGGACATTGATCATATCTTTCCACAGTCAAAGATTGATGATGACAGTTTTGATAATTTAGTTTTAGTAAATAAGGCTATTAATGCGAAGAAGAGTAACGATATTATTGATTCTACTATTCAGTGGAAAATGAAAGAAGTCTGGAAATACTGGTTGGATAAGGGATTTATCACGAAGAAAAAATATAGCCGATTAACAAAACATTCGGAGTTTTCAGAAGAAGAATTATCTGGATTTATTGCTAGACAGATTGTTGAAACACGTCAATCTACCAAGTTGATTGCAGATGTATTTGAGCAGATGTATGAGCATACAAAAGTGGTTTACGTGAAAGCTAATCTAGCTTCAAAATTTAGAAAGGAACCGCTCAACGTATTAAAGAGTCGTTTGGTAAATGATTATCATCATGCAAAAGATGCATATCTTAACATTGTCGTAGGAAATGTGTATAACACAAAATATACAGATAACCCATATCAGTGGATGAAAGAGAATAAGAACACGAACTACAGCATTACTAAGACTATGTATTGGGATGTAGTAAATAAAGATGGTGAAGTGGTCTGGAAAGGATGCGATAAAGATTATTACGATGCCGAAGATGGAAAACAGAGACCACGCTATTTGACAAATTATGATGGTGACATTCGAGGTGGAGATTTAGAACGTGTTCGAGAAATCGTTAAGAGGGATACTTGTTTATACACTGAATTTACATATTGTGCAAAGGGACAATTATTCAACGCAAGTCAAGAACGAAAAGGAACTGCAGCGTCTCGAATCCCATTGAAGAAAGAATTAAGCATGGAAGATTACGGTGGATACAAGTCCGCATCTTCATCTTATTTTGCTTTGATTGAGTTTGAGGGAAAGAAAGGAGAACGTGTAAAAAACATTGTCGGTGTACCAATTTATGTGGACAATATGTTAGCGCATAATCCAAATGCATTTCAGGAGTATTGTGAAAATCAATTGGGTAAAAAGAATGTTGTGATTCTGAAAGGGAAAATCAAAAAGAACAGCTTGATTAGTGTTGACGGATTTCCAATGAGATTGAGGGGGGAGAACGACAAGGATACTATATTGAAGGGGAACATGCAGTTATGTTTAGACGAAGATAACTTTGAAACGACACGCTTAATTGAAAAGGTCTTGGAAAAGGGTGAGAACGATATTAATGAAAACTATAGTAAATTAAAAGAAGAAAGACTGATTAAATTATATGATTGTTATGTTGAAAAAATGAACACAGCGTATAAAAAGCGTCCGGCAAATCAATATCAAACACTGAAAGAAGCGAGAGATATTTTTATCGGTATAAGTATAATTGATAAAGTTAAGGTGTTAGCGGAAATTATAAAGTTACTACGTTGCGATGTTTCAACAACGGCAAATTTGAGTATTATTAACAGTGGTAGTAATCAAGGAAGTATGAAAGTTAATAAGAATACGTTAGGAACATCTAATACTAAACTAATTAACCAATCTGTAACAGGATTATTTGAAAATAAAGAAAGGTTGTAATATGAGTTGGAGAACAGTCGTTGTTACCGGGAATACCAAATTGGATTATAAGTTGGGATATCTGGTAGTACGAAAGCAGGGGGATGTCAAGCAAGTTCATCTAAGTGAGATTGAAGTATTGATGGTTGAATCAACAGCGGTATCTTTAACATCAATGCTGTTATGCGAACTAATAAAAAATAAGATCAATGTAATCTTCTGCGATAATAAACATAATCCAATCTCGGAATTACTATCATTGTATGGGAGTCATGATACCAGTGCAAAGGTACGAGAGCAGGTAGTGTTTTCGGAGGATATTAAGGCACGGGTGTGGACAAGGATTGTGGAAGATAAAATTAGAAAGCAAAAAGAATTATTGTGGGAAGTAAATTGCAAAGATGAATCGAAAATGCTTCAGTCTTACATTGATGAATTGCAATATAACGACGGAACGAATAGGGAAGGACATGCTGCAAAAGTTTATTTTAATGCTCTATTCGGAAAGGCTTTTGTACGTGGTGATGAGAACGCAACAAATGCTGCTTTGAATTACGGATATGGGATTCTTTTATCCTATTTTAACCGTGAAATTGTGGCTAATGGATATTTGACTCAGTTGGGTGTATTTCATAACAACATTTTTAATCAGTTTAATCTATCTTCTGATTTGATGGAACCATTTAGAATATTGGTAGATCGAATGGTCTTTAGGCTAGAATTAGAAAAATTTGAGGTAGAAGAGAAGCATGAACTGTTATCGTTGTTCTATCAGAATATTCGAATAGATAATCAGTTACAAAATATTTCTAATGCAATTAGGATTTATGTTCAAAGTGTATTTTATGCTTTGAAAGAGGATAATGAATATTTGATAAAGTTTTATAATTATGAGTTATAGGTTTATGAGAGTAATTGTATTTTTTGATTTGCCTGTTTTAACGAATGAAGATAAACGGCAGTATAGAAAGTTTCGTAAATTCCTGATAAAAAAGGGTTTTGTTATGATGCAGGAAAGTGTGTATAGCAAAATTGCATTAAACGGAACTGCGGCACAGGGAATAGAGCAAACAGTAAAAAAGAATAAACCTGCAAAGGGGCTGGTTCAAATGCTCACTGTTACAGAGAAACAATTCTCTAAAATGGAATATGTAGTAGGAGATAAGCAAACAAAAGTTATTGATACAGATGAGAGGTTAATTATATTATGATAATGATGTATTATCCCTATGATTGGAAATGTGAATTTGTTACTGATAAGCATAATCGGATAACAATTGAAAGTAAGGAAGTTTTTGAAAGATTCCTTGTTGATTTAGATTTGGCTGTTCAAAAAAATGAAGAATTATTCTACATGGAAGAAAATGAACAGGAAATCAAAGTAGAAAAGTCTGTGGTTCTCATCACATCTCCTCTAGAACTAAAATTCAGTAAGAAGGATTATCAGAAGGTATTATTCAGCAAACTGATTGAAGAAATGCAAGTGAATGAATTACAGGATAAATTGGCAGAATATTATGCAGGTCTGATTGAAGAGATGGATTTGCTACGAACTGCTGTGCAGTATAATATTGAGTTTGATGGGGAACTGGATTATTCTGCAATTTTTAAAATGTTAGATATCCGAATAGAGCAACCGCAAGGTTCTTTTACTGAAAAACTATTAGAATTTCTTTCCACAGAAATGCAATTACTAAATAAGAAAGTATTTTTTATTGCAAATTGTGATTCATATATTGAGGAAAAGTGGTATGATGAAATTGCAAAGTGGGGGGAGTATCAAAATGCTATTATTGTTTTTGTAGAGAATCATCAGATAGACAATCGCAAAGACATTAATGAATATATCTTGGACAAAGATATGTGTGAAATACACTAATCTTTATGCCATATGAATTACAAGATATTGTAGTGGATATCTTTCTCGAACACCAAATGTAACAATTTGAGGTTTGAGAGTAGTGTAATTTCATATGGTAGTCAAACTGTGGATATGTATTAGTAACTCTCGAACTAGTTTGAGAGTAGTGTAATTTCATATGGTAGTCAAACAACTCCAATCCCTGAAATGCTACCCTTGTGGTTTGAGAGTAGTGTAATTTCATATGGTAGTCAAACATATGAATATTAAAGATATTTTAACATTGGGTTTGAGAGTAGTGTAATTTCATATGGTAGTCAAACATTTTGGTCATATAAAAAGAGCCTTAACCTGTTTGAGAGTAGTGTAATTTCATATGGTAGTCAAACATAAAGCTATTGATGTTAACTTGATGAATGGTTTGAGAGTAGTGTAATTTCATATGGTAGTCAAACTCCGGTTGAACGTCCACCGACAGACATATAGTTTGAGAGTAGTGTAATTTCATATGGTAGTCAAACATGATGAAAAAGGTTCTATGCGTGTAAAATGTTTGAGAGTAGTGTAATTTCATATGGTAGTCAAACGCTGTAACACTTAATATTCTAGAAGGTGTAGTTTGAGAGTAGTGTAATTTCATATGGTAGTCAAACCACCGTTATTTCTTGCAAACAAATAAATTGGTTTGAGAGTAGTGTAATTTCATATGGTAGTCAAACTTTAACACAACACGATTTTCAATTATTTTCGTTTGAGAGTAGTGTAATTTCATATGGTAGTCAAACATTTCATCAATCAATCCTTCTATTTCTTCTGTTTGAGAGTAGTGTAATTTCATATGGTAGTCAAACAAATGGGTATAAAAGGCAGTTCGCTAACAAGTTTGAGAGTAGTGTAATTTCATATGGTAGTCAAACAATACTTCGCTCCGCTTACGATTCTTTTAAGTTTGAGAGTAGTGTAATTTCATATGGTAGTCAAACACGTTGTCACCGAGCATCCCTGTTTCTTTTGTTTGAGAGTAGTGTAATTTCATATGGTAGTCAAACCTGCTGTTGCTGTTCCTTCCTTTACGCTGAGTTTGAGAGTAGTGTAATTTCATATGGTAGTCAAAC